>JBASBA010000506.1:0-6892 GCA_049650885.1 Alteraurantiacibacter sp.
TGCGCGTGGATGGCAAGCGCGCCAAGGTGGACGACAGGTTGGCGCAAGGACAGGTGCTGCGCGTTCCTCCCGGCGGGGAAGACGCAGCGCGCACCAAGCGGGAGCGCCGCCCGTTAAGTGCAGAAGACGAATCGCTGGCGCAGGATATGCTCATCACCCGCACGAAAGCGGCGCTGGTGCTGAACAAGCCGCCCGGTCTCGCCACGCAGGGCGGCACCAAAACCACCAAGCATGTTGACGGCCTGCTGGACGCCTACGCCGGAGAGGACGAGCCGCGGCCCCGCCTCGTCCACCGGCTGGACAAGGACACCAGCGGCATTCTGCTGGTGGCCCGAACGGCTGGCAGCGCGGCTTTCTTCTCCAAGCGATTCTCCGGCCGCAGCGCCAAGAAGATATATTGGGCCCTGGTGGTGGGCGTTCCCGAAATCTACGAAGGCGAGATCGAGGCGCCACTGGCAAAGCAACCCGGCACCGGCGGCGAAAAGATGCACGTCGACACGGAAAATGGCCAGCCCGCCAAGACCGTGTACCGCGTGGTGGAGCGTGCCGGAAATGCCGCCGCATGGGTGGAACTGCAACCGATGACGGGCCGCACCCACCAGCTTCGCGTGCACATGGCGGCGATGGGACACCCGATCGTGGGCGACGGCAAGTATGGCGGACAGGATGCGTTCCTGACGGGCAGTGTCAGCCGCAAGATGCACCTGCACGCGCGCCGTCTGATCATCGACGCTCCCGGAGACAGCAAGCTGGATGTCACCGCCGACCTGCCCGAACATTTCGCGCAGAGCATGGAGCATCTGGGTTTCGATCTGAGCCTGAGCGAGGCAGAGCCGGTCGCGGCACCTCCTCCCGAACGCACCAAATCTGAAAAGAAGCAGGCCGCAAAGGCGCATGCCAAGCAATATCGCAAAGCCCGCCGCGGAGAGCGCAAGGGTCGCGGAGAAGTGGGCGGCAAGAAGCGCGGCAAACCGCCGCCCCGCAAATCATGAGTGTGAAACTGGCCGTCTTCGATTGCGACGGCACACTGAGCGACGGGCAGGCCGGCGTGGTGAACGCGATGGACGCCGCCTTTGCCGAAATCGGCGCGCCCTCCCCTTCCCATGCGCAGGTTCGCCGCATTGTTGGCCTCAGCCTGCCGCAGGCGATCCGTCAACTCGCGCCTGATCTGGCGGACAGCCAGCAATCCGCCGTGGTGCAGGCCTATAAAGACGCTTTTCGTCAGTCACGCGAGAACGGCAGCCTGCGCGAGCCCTTGTTTGCTGGCATGGCAGATCTGCTGCGCCGCCTTCATGCGAATGGCTGGACGCTTGGCGTTGCCACAGGCAAGTCCGATCGCGGCCTGAAAAGCACCCTGGCAGCCCACGGGCTTTCCGAACTGTTCGCCACTCTTCACACCGCCGATCGTCACCCCTCCAAGCCCCACCCATCCATGCTGGAAGCCGCGATGGACGATGTGCTGGCCCAGCCCGAAACAAGCTGCATGATCGGCGACACGGTGTTCGATATTGAGATGGCGAAGGCGATAGGCGTGCGCGCCATCGGTGTGTCATGGGGCTATCACGAAACTGCCGAACTGATGGATGCAGGGGCTGTTGCCGTGGCGAACGATACTGCCGAACTGGAAAGGCTGATCGATGGATGATCGCGAAACGATTGATAGCAGCGGGGCAGAACACCGCGCCAGGAACCGCTTCATGGCCATCAACGCCGCCCGCACCGCTGGGGTGGTTGTCATCATGGCGGCGATCGCGGTGTTCAACGATGCGCTGCCTTTGCCGAGATGGCTGGGATTTGGGCTTGTCGTGATCGGCATGTTCGCAGTGTTCGTGGCCCCCACCCTGCTTTCACGCAGATGGAGCACGAACGAGAAACGATGAAACGGTTCTGGAAAAACGTATCGGTCCAGTCGCTGTATGATGGCTGGCAGGTGCTGCTGGATGGCCGGCCGATCAAGACGCAAAGCGGATCGCAACAGGTGTTGCCAACGCAGGTGGCCGCCGATCTGGTGGCTGGCGAATTTGCAGCGCAGGGCGAGAAGATCGATCCGCGCAGCTTCGTCTATCGTGATCTTGCCGATTTCGGCATCGATATGGTGCGCGATAACCGCGCCGCCCATATTGCAAAGCTGCTGGCATATGCCGAAACGGATACGCTGTGCTATCGCGCCGATCCTGACGATGCGCTGTTCAGGCGCCAGCAGGAGGTGTGGGAACCTCTCGTTGCCGCGTGCGATGTTGCGCATGGCATCACCCTGGAACGGGCCAGTGGCATCGTGCACCGCCAGCAAAGTGATGCCACGGTAGAGGCATTGCTCGAACGCCTGGAAAGCGAAGATGATTTCACGCTTGCCGCACTGATCATGCTGGCATCGCTTGCCACCTCACTGGTGGTGGCGCTTGCCGTGCTGGAAGATGGCGCAGATATCAGCGCGCTGTTTGCCGCCTCCAATCTGGAGGAGGATTGGCAGGCCGAACTATGGGGCTGGGATTTTGAGGCTGAAGAAGCACGCAAGACCAAGCTTGAGGCCTTCGACAAAGCGGCCCGTTTCGCAAAAGCCGTGCGCGGCTAGATCAACCCACCCACTCTGCAACCTGATCCGCCACGGTATTGGCGGCCTGGTTCAGCGCTGCACCCACGGCGACGGCTTCGGGCAATACGCCCGGAATGCTTTCCTCGAAACGGCGGGTGCGGATTATGCCCTCATCGCCTCTCAGGACGGCGTCATAACGCACCACCACGCTGCCGGTGGTAGCGTCGTAGCCCATGTCTACCAGTTGGCCAGCAAGCTGTGTTCGCGCAACATATTCCAGTTCACCCGCGCCCACGACAAGGCGATTGCCCTTTGCGCGGATGGTTTCGGCCAGCACGTTGCGAAACAGTTGCGCGGGTTTTTCCACCCAGAACGCCTCTTCCAGATAGGCCAGCGAACTGTCGCTTGTGGTGACAGGGACGCGCGTAACGTTCAGCCGCTGCGTCACGTTGGGCACCTGCACGGCCAGTGCGGACGCGATTTCGCCTTCCGACGCGGCACCCGCCGGAATGGCAGCCATAGGTGTCAGCGTCAGCAATTGCTCGGGCGGTTCCGAACCAAGGCTGATGCATCCCGAAAGCACGCCAAGCGATGCAATGGCGGCGAGGATCTTGTGTTTCGTCATGCTCATGTTCCTCGGCCTCAAGGCTTGTAATCCGGCAGATCCTGACCGCCCAGCAGCGCGCCTGCACCTTCGGTTTCAAGGCGCTCCGTCACCATACGCAGGTTCTGGCTAGTCTGCCGCAAATCGCGCAGGGTGGCGGTGGCGGCAGGCAATGTGTCTTCGTTCAGTTGCCGTGTCAGCGGCTCGACGTTTTCAAGCGAACCTTGCAGTGATTGCGCGGCCTGTCGTGCGGATGCCAGCGTTGCGCGCAGGTCATTGGCAAGTGCGGGGCCTTCCGCCTCCAGCAGGCTATCAGTGGTTGCCAATGTTCCTTCAAAAGCGGCCAGCGTCTCGGTCGATTGGGCCAGCGTTGATTGCAGTTCGCGCAAGGTGGCCTGCACCTGCGGGGAACTCGCGGCAAGTTCCTGACTGATCGCATCGGTATTGCGAAGGATGCCGGAAATGGAATCCTGATTCTCGTCATCCAGCACGCGCGTAAGACGATCTGTCAGTGTGGCAACCCGCTCCAGCAATAGCGGTGCACTGGCAAGGATTTCGCCAACCGCGCCCTGTGCCGGCGGGATCACCGGCACGCCTTCGGGGCAGCCGGTGGTATCGCAGGTGATGGGCGGCTGGTTGGAACGCCCGCCGGATAGGCTAATATTGGAAACGCCCGTAAAGCTGGCGGAAATGCTGGCCGTGGTGCCGATAAGAATGGGCGTATCGTCGTTTACCCTGATACGCACCTTCACGAATTCGGGATCACGATCCCAGATCGAGATAGCGGAGACCTGCCCTACCGGAACACCGGAATAGGTAACGACCGAACCCGTGGCGACGCCGCCGACGGATTGTTCGTAGAATATGTCGTATTCCTTGTTGTCACGATCGCCCAACCGCGCCAGCCAGACGAAGAACAACGCCGCCGCTGCCAGTAGCAGCAGAGTGATCACGCCGACCCAGATGTGATTTGCCCGTGTTTCCATCTGTTTCGCCTATGCCTTCTCGGTGCCTTGGTTGTCCAACGCTTTCCCGCGTTCATGTGTCGCGGTTGCCGCCCTTGCGCGCGGTCCGTTGAAATATTCCTGTATCCACGGATGCTCGTTTTCGAGCAATTCGGGGATCGTACCCACCGCGATAACCTTCTTGTCGGCCAGCACGGCCACGCGGTCGCAAATGGCGTACAACGTGTCCAGATCGTGGGTAATCAGAAACACCGTCAGCCCCAGCGTATCGGTGAGTTCGCGCGTCAGTTCATCGAATTTTGCGCCGCCAATCGGGTCCAGCCCCGCGGTTGGCTCATCCAGGAACAACAGGATCGGGTCCAGTGCCAGGGCGCGGGCCAGACCGGCGCGTTTTTTCATGCCGCCGGAAAGTTCGGACGGAAATTTGCTGGCGGCCTCTGCCGGCAGGCCGGTCAGCACCACCTTGTAACGGGCAATCTCGTCCAGCAGATCCTGCGACAGTTCGGGATAGAACTGCTTGAGCGGCACCTGTACGTTCTCACCCACGGAGAGGGTCGAGAACAGCGCCCCGCCCTGAAACAACACGCCCCAGCGGTTGCGCACGCCGATCACTTCGTCAGGCTCTGCATCGGTGATGTTGCGGCCGAACACCTCGATAGAGCCTTCATTGGGTATCTGCAGCCCGATGATGGATCGCATCAGCACACTTTTGCCCGTGCCCGATCCGCCTACGACACCAAGGATTTCTCCCTTCCTCACATCGAGATCGAGATTTTCGTGCACGTTGAAATCGCCAAAGGAGTTGGTCAGCCCCTTGATGCGGATCGGGAATTCGCCCTCGAAGTTTTCGGGAGCATCGCCATAGGCGGCGTCTTCCACGTCGTTATGATCGTCGTGGTTGTCGCGCGGTTCGGTATCGTCATGTTCGATCATGCCCAGCCGATCTCCGTAAAGAACACCGCGAAGAATGCATCCAGCACGATCACCATGAAGATTGCCTGCACCACGGCAGCCGTGGTGCGAAGGCCCACCTCTTCGGCATTACCTTCTACCTGCATACCCTGATAGCAACCGGCCATCGCGATAATCAGGCCGAACATGGGCGCTTTCACCATACCGACCCAGAAATCATATACCGGCACCACTTCCTGCACACGGGCAAGGAACGTCCAGAACGGAATACCCAGCATTGTTTCGCCGATCACCGCGCCGCCGATAATCGCCATGACGGAGGCATAGAAGCCCAGCAGCGGCATCATCAGCACGGATGCCAGGATGCGCGGGATAATCAGCGCTTCCATCGGAGAGACCCCGATGGTGCGCATTGCGTCTATTTCCTCGGTCAGCTTCATGGTGCCCAGTTGCGCGGCAAAGGCAGAGCCGCTGCGGCCCGCCACCATGATGGCCGTCATCAACACACCCAGTTCGCGCAGGGTAATCCGGCCCACCAGGTTCACCGTCAGTGTTTCCGCGCCGAATTGCTGCAACTGCACGGCGCCCTGTTGCGCGATCACGATGCCGATAAGGAAGCTCATCAGGCCGATAATCGGCAAGGACGATACACCCACCTGTTCCATCTGCCGCACCAGCGCCTTCATGCGGAAGCGGCGCGGATGCAGGAACAGGCCAAGCGCGCTGACCAGCACCGCGCCGAGGAAACCGATGGACTGTTTCACTCCGCCAAAAAATTCGACGACCTTGATGCCGATATTTTCGGAAATATCGCCAAAAGAGCTTGGCCGCGGCGGGGCGATGGCGGCATCGCTGGATGCCCCCTCCACAGCTTCTATCAGCGCCTCGGCCTGCTCGCTGGCACCAATGATGTCTGCGCCGGTGCGTTCTGAGAAACGATAGATGATCCACGCACCCACCGTATCGACGGGGCCGGCCCCTGAAATGTCGATGGCTTGCACCGAATCGCTGTAATCGCGCAGTTCCGGGTCCAGCTTACCTATGCTGGACACCAGCAACGGCCCCGTGACGATTACCGTCGCCCGGCCGCCTGCCTCTTCGACGCTGTATTGAGCCCATTCGCGCATTGCGGCACGCTATGCGCATAAATCCGCCGCGCAGCAAGGCTTTGGTGTGTTGCCCTTGGGATGAAGCGGTGGCAGTGGCCTCAACCATGACCAGCGAATTGAGCAAGACCTTCGATCCCGCCGCAATAGAGGCGAAGTGGTATGCCCATTGGGAAGAGACCGGCGCATTCCGCCCGAACCGCCCGGATGCAGAACCCTTCACTATTGTGAACCCCCCGCCCAACGTGACGGGCAGCCTGCATATCGGCCACGCGCTGGACAATACCTTGCAGGATATCGTGATCCGGTACGAGCGGCTTCGCGGCAAGGATGCGCTGTGGGTGGTGGGCACGGACCATGCCGGCATCGCCACGCAGATGGTGGTGGAACGCCAACTGGAAGACAATCAGGACAAGCGGACCAATTATTCGCGCGAGGATTTCATCGCCAAAGTCTGGGACTGGAAAGAGGAAAGCGGCGGTACGATCACCCGCCAGCTGCGCCGCCTGGGTTGTTCCATGGACTGGAGCCGCGAACAGTTCACCATGGACGAGCATTTCACCAAGGCCGTGCTGAAAGTGTTCGTGGATCTGCACAATGACGGGCTGATCTACCGCGACAAGCGGCTGGTGAACTGGGACCCGAAACTGCGCACCGCGATATCGGACCTTGAGGTGGAAACCCGCGACGTGCAGGGCCATTTCTGGACCTTCGTCTATCCCCTGTCGGACGGCAGCGGCGATATCCGCGTGTCGACCACGCGGCCCGAAAC
>JBASBA010000507.1:0-7717 GCA_049650885.1 Alteraurantiacibacter sp.
GGTGCAATGCCTTCCCGACCAAGGAAGGGCTGCAGGCGACTTGGCAGCAGGGCAAATATGACAACACCATCACCTGCCGCGATGGAATCTGGCTGTTCAGGGGGTTCCGCTGGCTGTACAATTTCCGCATACCGTTCGATCAGGGCTGGGTCGAATGTCCGATGACTGCGGTCGACGCGCTCGATCTCGCGCCGTTTCCCGAGCGCTGTCATCCGTCGCGTCCGAGCGAACCTTACACGGGTTATGACCCTGAAAAGCCCGCCGATTTTAGCCCGCTTCCACCGGAGCGCGCGGGATGACCAACGAAGCCCTCATCATCCAGTTCGCCAGCGGCCCTGAATACCGGCCCGATTGCCTGAAGCTTGAGCCGTGCGAAGTGCCGCGGCCGGGGGAAGGCGAGGTGCTGCTGCGCCCGTTATTGCTGTCGATTGACCCGACCAACCACAACTGGCTCAAGCTGCAACCACAGTCGAATCCGTTCGGGCTGGAAGTCGGCTCCGCGATGAAGGGCCCATGCGTTGCAGAAATCGTGGAATCGCGGACCGATCGCTTCGCCGCGGGGCAAAAGGTGACCGCCATGGCGGGGTGGGAGCGGCTGAGCGTGGTGCCTGGGCACCTTGTCCAGCCACTGATCGAGGGTGTGCCACTCGAGGCCCATCTGACGATATTTTCGCATGTCGGGCTGGCAGCCGCCACCGGCTTGATCGAGGTGGGGCGGGTGCAGGAGGATGACGTGGTCGTCGTTTCGGCAGCCGCCGGTGCCACGGGTTCGGTCGCGGTGGAAATGGCCGTTGCTTATGGCGCGCGCGTGATCGGCATTGCCGGCGGGGCGGAGAAATGCCGTTTCGTGGTGGAGGAACTGGGGGCCGAAGCCTGCATCGATTACCGCGCCGAGGATGTCGAGGCGGAGCTTGGCCGGTTGTGCCCCGCTGGCGTGACCCTGTTTTTCGACAATGTCGGCGGTGCGGTGCTCGATGCGGTGCTGATGAACATGGCGCTCAATTCACGGATCGTTGTGTGCGGCCAGATCGCGCTATATAATTCGGTCGACCGCAATGACGGCCAGGGCGTGCGCAATCTGATGGAACTCGTCTTCAGGCGCATACGGATGCAGGGCTTCATCGCTGGCGAACCGCATGAACGATTGCCCGAATATATCGGCGAACTCAAACGCCTCTTCGATGCCGGAAAGATCAACAGCCGGGTGCATATCGTCCAGCGGCTCGAGAAAGCCCCGCAAGCAATCGAACTGCTGTTTGCAGGAAAGAATACCGGCAAAGTTATCGTTGAGGCAGAAAAATGAGTTTTCTTGCAGCCTGCCCCATGGGAGAATTGAAATGAAGGCCGGGTCCTGGGCTTCGATTATCGGCATTTACCTTTTCGGGGTGTGCGGCGCATCCACGATCAGCAAGCTCATTCCGCTTGCCGGCGATATAGAAGACACATTCGGACTATCGGGTTCGGATTTCGGATGGCTGGTGGCCTTGGTCGCGCTTCCGGCGGCGATGTTCGCCATCCCCAGCGGTATCGTTGTCGACCGTTGGGGCAGCAAGCGCGTGTTGCTGGCAGCGGGCACAACTGGCGTGATCGCCAATTGCATCTATCTTTTTGCCGATATGCTGCCTTTGATCTACTTCGTCCGACTGCTGGAAGGCCTGGCCATTGTCCATGTCTATACCGCAGGACCGGCCTTGATCATGGCTACCACCGAAGGCGACCGCCGCACCCGCGCGATGACGCTGTGGTCTACCTACGCCCCGGTCGGAACGGCCATCGGACTTGGCCTTGGCGGTCTCTATGCCGAAAGCGAGGGGTGGCGACAGGGCTTTGCCGGCCACGCGGCACTGTTCGCATTGGCGACGCTCCTTGGTCTATGGCAACCCGCCATTGCGGTTGCGGCGAAGGTTACCCGCACGTTTTCAGAACGAATTGGAGAGCTGTTTTCGGCATTTGGTCGGCCGCAACTTGTTGCTTTGGGCATCGCTTTCCTGATGGTGATCAGCATGGGTGTAGGCGCGAACATGACACTGCCGCTCTACACGGCAAGGGTTCACGATCTTTCCGCCGGAGACGCTTCTGGCATGGTCGCCAGTGTCACCTTGACGATGGTCATCGGATCGGCCCTGGCGGGATATCTGCTTCCCAAACTGGGGCACCCGCAATGGCTGTTCTCGTTCATCGTTCTGGGCGGCCTGGCCGCAGGCGCAAGCTGTTTTGTCCCGTCCCTCACAGTTGAAGAGCGGTATGCGACAATGATCGGGTGGTTCGTCTTTTCCGGTGCAGGGCTGGCGACCGTGACGGCTGCCTTGCCGCTTGCCGCAGATCCGGCGCGACCTGGTGCCGCGGCGGCTTTGCTTAATTTCACCGGGGCGCTCGCAGCGCTGCTAAATCCGCCGCTTTGGTTGGGCGTGTTTGAGACAGGGCACTGGACCACTTTCGTCCAGCTCTTCGCCCTCGGCTGGATTGTCGCGCTCGCGGCATTCTGGCTTATTCCGTGGTTTGCCAATCGCAAGAAGGCGGCTGCGCCGATCGGCGATGGGTGAACCATCCTCATTGACCGCAATTTCGCAAAGGACCGGCCCATGACTCAAGGTAAGTGGCCTGACAGTCGCATGGCATCGGCATTAGATGCCAAGCCGGCGGACAACAGCAATTAGAAATTGAGATAGCAGAGGTATATCATGAACGAGTTTGTTCGCGCCAACCCGATGACCGGAGAGGTTGCTTCGAGTGCCGCAGCCATGCAGCCGGGCGATATTCCCGCGATTGCGGCCAAGGCGCAGGCCGGTTTTGCCGAATGGTCGAAGATGGGGCCAAATGCGCGCCGTGCGGTGCTGAACAAGGCGGCCGATGCGCTGTTGGCGAAGAAGGATGATTTTGTCACCGCAATGATGGGCGAGATTGGTGCCACGGCGGGCTGGGCCGGGTTCAATTTGATGCTTGCTGCGGGCATGGTGCGTGAGGCCGCTGCCATCACCACCCAGATCTCTGGCGAAGTGATCCCCTCCGATCATGAAGGCACCATCGCTATGGCACTGCGTGAGCCAGTGGGTGTGATGCTCGGCATTGCGCCGTGGAACGCGCCGATCATCCTGGGCGTGCGCGCCATTGCCGTGCCGCTCGCTTGCGGCAATGCGGTGATCCTGAAGGCGAGCGAACAATGCCCTCGCACCCATGCGCTGATCATCGAGGCCTTTGCCGAAGCGGGCTTCCCCGAGGGCGTGGTCAATGTCGTCACCAATGCACCCGAAGATGCGGCCGAGGTGGTTGGCGCGCTGATCGATGCGCCGCAAGTCAAGCGCATCAACTTCACAGGCTCTACCGGGGTCGGCAAGATCATCGCCAAACGCGCTGCCGAGCATCTGAAGCCGGTGCTGCTGGAATTGGGCGGCAAGGCGCCGATGGTGGTGCTGGAGGATGCGGATCTCGATGAAGCGGTGAAGGCGGCAGCGTTCGGGGCCTATATGAACCAGGGCCAGATCTGCATGAGCACCGAGCGGATCATCGTGGTGGAAAGCGTGGCGGATGAATTTGCTGCGAAGTTCAAGGCCAAGGTCGAGACCATGCCCGCAGGCGATCCCACCGCTGGCAATACGCCGCTGGGAGCCGTGGTGGATACGCATACGGTCGAGAAGTGTTATGCGCTGATCGAGGATGCTGTGGGCAAGGGCGCGGAACTGCTGGTAGGCGGTGAGACAACGATGAATGTGGTCATGCCGGCGCACCTTGTGGACAAGGTAACACCCGACATGAAGCTGTTCCGGGACGAGAGCTTCGGACCTGTCGTGGGCATCGCCCGCGCGCGCGATGAAGCCCATGCGATCGAGCTGGCGAATGACACCGAATACGGCCTCTCCAGCGCGGTGTTCACCAAGGACACGGCCCGCGGGCTGAAAGTGGCGCGGCAGATCCAGGCCGGTATCTGCCATGTCAACGCCAGCACGGTGAGCGATGAGCCGCAAATGCCGTTCGGCGGCATGAAGGCGTCGGGCTATGGCCGCTTCGGCGGCAAGGCCGGCATCGACGCCTTCACCGAACTTCGCTGGATCACCTTCGAAACCGAACCCGGGCACTATCCGATCTGAGGACCCTGATGAAACGCGAAACAGATATTATCGTCGTAGGTGCAGGCTCAGCCGGTTGCGCTGTGGCGCGCCGACTTGCCGACAAGGGACTGGACGTGCTTCTGATAGAGGCAGGAAAGACCGACAACGTCCTCAAGTCGCGCGTACCGGCGCTGGTCGGCAGTGCCGTGAACGATCCGGATTTCGATTGGTGCTATTCGGCCGAGGAAGATCCTTCGGTCGGGGGGCGCAGGGATGTCTGGCCGGCGGGAAAGCGGCTGGGTGGCGGTAGTGCGATAAACGGGATGATGTTTATCCGCGGGCATCGTTACGATTATGATCGTTGGGCATCGCTGGGTGCGAAGGGATGGGATTACCAATCTGTCCTGCCATACTTCAGGCGAATGGAGGACAACGAACGAGGTGGGGATGCATGGCGCGGAACCGGCGGGCCGATCTCGGTGTCGGAAATTCGCTCTCGTTATCCTGTCACCGAAGCATGGATGCAGGCGGTCGAGCAGGCCGGCTTTCCGCGTTCTTCCGACCTCAATGGCGAAACGGCCGAAGGCGTGGATTATATCCAGCTATCCCAGCGTTCGGGCCTGCGCTGCTCCAGCGCGCGCGGATATCTGGCGGACAAGCCGGCCAATCTGCAAATCCTGCTGGAAAGGACTGTTGACCGCATTCTGATCGAAGGCGGAACGGCCCGGGGGATTGTCCTTCGCGGGTCAGAGGGTGCCGAACATATCCATGCGCGCAAGGGCGTGGTGCTTTCGGCTGGTGCTCTCAATACCCCGCGATTGCTGATGCTCTCGGGTATCGGGCCTGCCGCGCATCTGCAGGAGCATGGGATTGACGTGGTGCAGGACCTGCCCGGTGTTGGCGGTAATTTGCAGGAACATGTCGGCACGCATCTGGTCAATGAAGTCAATGCCCGTACGCTCAATCAGGATGCGCGGGGGCTGGCCGGGGTGGGCCATCTTGCTGCGTTTCTGTTGCGCCGCAAGGGCGCGCTGACGACCGGCATCGGCCATGCGCAGGCCTTCCTGCATACGCGGGCAGGGTTACCGGCGCCCAATGTTCAGCTGGCATTCTCGGCCTTTGCCTTTGATGTGACACCCTCTGGCAATCTCGCGCTGCGCAAAAATGCCTCGGTCGCGACATTCATAGCACTGATGCGGCCAAGTTCGCGCGGCAGGGTGATGCTGAATGGGCCCGACCCCGAATTGCCACCGCGTATCGAGCACCGGCTTTTTGGAAACGACGATGACCTCGATCAGCTGGTCGAAGGCGTGCAAGTGGCCCGCCGGGTAATGCAGCAGGAAGCGATATCCCCTGCGGTCACTTCCGAGGTGCGTCCGGGAACCGAGCCAGATGATCTGGAATCGTTACGGATGCACGTGACCATGGCGAGCCTGCCCATGTATCACCCGGTCGGCACGGCCCGCATTGGCGAGGATGAAGATCCCTCGTCGGTGCTTGATGCCGACCTCGCCGTTCGCGGCATAGGCGGCCTGTGGGTAGCCGATGCCTCGATCATGCCGACCATTCCGGCCGGCAATACCAACGCCACGGCCATCATGATCGGAGATAAGGCTGCCGATCATATCATCCGCTCGTAGGGGTGGCCCATTCAAATTCGACAAAGGAAAAAGATATGGTCACTTACGACTATACAGGATCAACTGTTCTAATCACCGGCGGCGCATCGGGAATGGGCCTTGCTGCTACCGAAGCATTTGTCGATGCGGGTGCCAGCGTGGCAATATGCGATATCGATCGCGACGGTGCCGAGCGTGTAGCCACCCGCTTGCGCGACAAGGGTGGCAAGGCAACGGCATTTGGGGTGGATGTTTCCGATGCCGATCAGGTGCAGGCAGTCGTGGCGGACATAATCGGCACACTGGGCGGCATTGATATCGCCATCAACAATGCCGGGATTGAAGCGCAGACCGTGCCACTGGCCGACCTGCCGATCGACAACTGGCGCCGCGTAATCGATGTGAATCTGTCAGCAGTGTTTTACTGCATGCGCGCGCAGATCCCGCATTTCCTCGAAAGGGGCGCGGGCGTCATTCTCAACACCGCCTCGATTTCCGGGCTTATCGGGGGCTACAATCTCGGGTGTTACACGGCGACAAAGCACGGGGTCATCGGCCTCACGCGCGCGGCATCTGTCGATTACGCGGCCAAAAACATCCGCATCAATGCATTGTGTCCCGGTCTGATTGAAACCCCGTTCATCGAACAGATCCCACAGGCATATCGGGAGCATATGATCCTCGGTATTCCCAAGGGCCGCCCCGGCAAGCCCAAGGAAATGGCAGAAGCAATGCTGTGGCTATGCTCGGACGCTGCCTCCTATGTCTCAGGCCACGCGATGGTTGTCGATGGGGGGACCTCTCTCGGAGCGATGGCCACCAGGTTTGATCACATTCACCCGGATTGATGAGCAGCCCTTATCCAGGTCACCTGGCTTGAAGACTGTCGGAGATGAGGCGAGTGGGCTTGCTTGGCAGCCTGATCAACAGCGGGTTCTGGTATTGCCTGCGCCAAGTGCGTGCACAAACTGGGCGGAGCGTGACCATTTCAGGTCACAAGATATTGGTAACACTGGATATTGGTAACACCGGGATTGGACATGGTACGACCCGCGCAAGGGGCCACGCAGGGACCGGCTCCACAATCCATCAATATTGCGGGCATAAGGGGAACTGAAATGCGATTTATTGGGGCTCTGGCCATCGTCGGCTTGCTTGGAGCTTGCGCACAGGGAGAGGAGGATAATATGTCAGCCAGTGTTGGCGACGCGCCCGGGCTGGAACAAGGTGCGAGCACGCAATCGCCACCAGCACTGGCGACTGACCACGATGCACTGCTTGCAAGCGACGACCCTGAACTGGCGGCCAACAAGCGGCTGGTCTACGATATGTATCGCACCGTATTGCAGGCTGGCCTGGCTGATCGTGCGGGCGAGTTCATTGCCGAGGGTTATATCCAGCATAATCCGCTGGCGGCGCAAGGCCTGGCGGGCATCCAGGAATATGTTCGTGCGACGCGGCCGCAGCGGGAACTGCGCGACAGGATCGAACTGCCGTTAATTCATATGATGGCGGAAGGCGACTATGTGCAGATGGCCTTCGCCCGCCCCGAAACGGACAGCAATGGTCAGACCTATTATTCAACCTGGTTCGACCTGTTCAGGATTGAGGATGGCAAGATAATCGAGCATTGGGATCCAATGCTCAAGACGGACACTCCAATCGACCCCAATGACAAGAAGGTCGAGCAATAGGACCTCGCATGCAATCGATGCCCCTACCTGACGGATCGCGGTGATCTTTGAGATCTTACTGGATTACTGGGAACTGTTTCCATGCAAATCGACCGTGCGCTGCACTGATAAGAAACATCACCTTGGGTTCGGCGGCTTCAACAGCGATGAAAACCGCATTTCCAACGATCCGATCAACCTTGTGAGGGCGCCCCGCTCGAACCCAGGCGGGGTTGCCCAATCGCGTTTTCGATGTCGAAGCTGCCTACATCACCTTGCTAGGCGAGGGCGATATTTGGATACGAAAACCGCCGCGCCTGCTGTGCACCAGCTTGGCAAACACACCATCGGTATCGCACGAAATCATGCGGCCCAGCAG
>JBASBA010000508.1:0-8396 GCA_049650885.1 Alteraurantiacibacter sp.
GTATGGAACGGGTGGTGCAGACCATGGCCAAGGATACCGTTTTTCTCGGCGTCCTTCATGGCCTTGCGCACCATGTCATCCAACTCCTTGTCCATCTCCTCCTGCTGCGTTTCTGTCCATTCGCCCAGAGCAATCAAATGCTTCATCAGACGATTGATGGGATCACCTAGCGGCCACTCGTCCTGCTCTTCGGCAGAGCGATATGCGCTGGGATCATCTGAGGTGGAATGCCCTTCTGCACGGTAGGTAAAGTGCTCGATCAACGTCGGTCCAGCATTGGCGCGGGCGCGGTCTGCGGCCCAGCGCTCGGCGGCGAATACGGCCAGCGGATCGTTGCCGTCCACCCGCAGGCCGGCCATGCCATAGCCGATGGCGCGCGCGGCGAACGTGGCCCTCTCTGCCCCGGCAAATCCGGAGAAAGAAGAGATCGCCCACTGGTTGTTGATGATGTTGAAGATGACAGGCGCGTTGTAAACTGTCGCGAATGTCAGCGCGGAGTGGAAGTCCCCTTCAGCCGTGCTGCCCTCGCCCACCCAGGCTGCGGCAATCCGAGAATCGCCCTTGCTGGCGCTGGCCATTGCGAAGCCTGTCGCCTGTGGCAGCTGCGTGGCCAGGTTTCCGCTGATGGAGAAGAAGCTGAGCCGCTTGGAACAATACATGATGGGCAGCTGGCGGCCCTTCAGCTTATCAGCCTTGTTCGAATAGATCTGATTGATCATCTCAGTCAAAGCGTAACCGCGTGCGATCAGGCACCCTTGCTGGCGATAGCTGGGAAAGATCATGTCATCCCCAGCCAGTGCGTGGGTGGCACACACGCTGGTCGCCTCTTCCCCGGTGCACTTCATGTAAAAGCTGGTCTTACCCTGCCGCTGCGCGCGGTACATGCGATTATCGAAAGCGCGAACCAGCGCCATCTCGCGCAGCATGGTGCGCAGCGTTTCGGGATCAAGGCGCGGATCCCAAGGCCCATGGGCCTTGTCGTCATCACCCAGAACGCGAATCAGATCGTTGCAGAGCGGATAAGTCTCCTTTGCTTCGGCCGTTTCATCCGGGCGTGGCTGCTTGCCTGCCTCACTGATTTCCAGATCGCCGAAATCCACCGTATCGCCCGGCCGATAGCGTGGCTCGGGCACGTGCAAAACGAGTTTAGGACGATTGCTGCCCGCTTCACTGCTCGCCGTCTCGTCCTTCGCTTTGGACAATGCCTGCTCCCATTAGATTATTCCAATTGAATGGAATGATATTAGTTACAACTGTAACGGTCAATCCGATCTACCACAGGATTTTTCAAACAGCCACAGGTGCGCGCAACGCTCCCTGCGGTTCGTAATCAATCACTTCAAAATCGTCGAATTGGTATTCGAATATTGTTGGTGGCAGCCGTTTTAAAACAAGCTTTGGTGCGCCTGCCGGTTCCCGCTGCAACTGTGCGTCCACCAAATCCGTGTGATTAAGGTACAGATGCGTATCACCGCCGGACCAGATCAGTTCACCCGGCGCGAGCCCAGCCTGCGCCGCGATCATGCGTGCCAGCAAAGCTGCACCAAAAAGATTGAAGGGCAGGCCCAGCGCCACATCGCAGCTGCGTTGGTAAAGCAAGCAGTTGAGGCGCGCGCCCTCCCCCTCGCCCGAAACGTGAAACTGGTAGGTCTTGTGGCAGGGAGGCAAGGCCATTTGATCCAGCTCTGCGACATTCCACCCTTCGATGATGTGACGGCGGCTGCCGGGGTGGGTCTTCAAACTTTCCACCACCTGTGCCACCTGGTTGATGCCGGGGCCTTTCTTGTACTTGCCATCCGCCCCGTATTCATAGGTAGGCCAATCAACCCACTGCTTGCCATAAACCGGGCCTAGATCGCCCCAGTTCGCAGCGAATGCGGAATCCGCAACGATCCGCGCTTCAAAATCTTTCTGGCTGATGTTCTCACCGCTGGCCTGCCGGTATTTCGCCAGCGGCCAGTCACTCCAGATGGTGACACCTTCCTCCAACAGCGGGCGGATGTTGGTGGCGCCGGAAAGGAACCACAACATCTCTTTCGCCGCCGCTTTCCAGTAAACGCGCTTTGTGGTCAGGAGCGGGACGAGGCCTTCACCAAGATCGAAACGCAGCATCGTGCCGAAGACTGACCGGGTGCCAACGCCGGTACGGTCCATGCGTTCATCGCCATGTTCCCAGATATGGCGCATGAGATCGAGGTATTGCCATTCGGAGTGACGGTCTGCGGATATGCTCATGGCATCATCGCTACCACCGCCGCGGCCCCGCCGCCAAGATCACATATTGTGATATTCCCGATACCACTTCACAAAACTTGGTATCCCCTGTTCGATGGTGGTGGTAGGTGCGTAGCCAAGATCGCTGCTGATCGCGTCAATATCCGCATATGTGCGGACCACATCGCCTTTTTGCATGGGCTGCCAATCGATCCGGACCTCGCGCTCGCAAGCTTCCCCTAACAATTCGATGGCCCTGGTCAGCTTTTCGCTGCGATGGTTGCCGATGTTATAGATTGCGTGCGGCTTGGCGGAGCCACCGGCTTTTATGGCGCCGTTATCGGCGGGCGGACTGTCCAGCACGGCCACCACGCCTGCGATAATATCGTCGATGAAGGTGAAATCGCGCCACATTTCTCCCTTGTTGAATACGGGGATGGGGTCCCCTGCCAGGATTTTGCTGGTGAATATCCACATGGCCATGTCTGGCCGGCCCCAGGGACCATATACGGTGAAAAAGCGCAGACCAGTTTGCGGGATGCGGTAAAGGTGCGCGTAGCTTTCGCTCATCATTTCATCCGCACGCTTTGTGGCGGCATACAGTGAAACGGGATGATCGGCCCGGTCGTCAACGCTGAACGGAACCTTGTCGTTGCCACCGTACACGCTGGACGAACTGGCATAGACCATATGCTCGATCTCTCGGTGTCGCGCGATTTCCAGCATGTTGGCATGGCCCACAAGGTTGGACTGGATGTAGGCAGCCGGGTTCTCCAGCGAATAGCGCACGCCGGCCTGCGCACCCAGATGGACAATACGATCGAGTTTTACACCCTCCAATGCAGACTGAAGCGCGCCCATGTCGGCAAAATCCAGCGCCGCGAAGGTAAAGTTGCCACCAAGCTTTTCCAGCCGTGTGAGACGCGCCTGCTTGAGTGAAGGATCATAATAATCGTTCAGATTATCAATGCCAAACACCGTATCGCCACGCGCCAGCAGACGCTCTGCCAATGCCGCGCCGATAAAGCCTGCCACCCCTGTGACCAAAACTCGCATTCGTACCATTCCTTTTATCAGCGTTGCCGCATTTGCCGATTATTGGCAGCGCAAACGTCGCTTCGCAACGCTCCTACCTCCTCATTCCAGATGCCTCCCCATCTGCGCCAATTGCAGCCCTTAATTGCGGCAAACGGCAGGCTTGCCAGCGCCGGGCACTGTCCCTATAGGCCCGCGTCTGCCTCGCGGAGGGATGATCCTTCCGCAAGCACCGGTCGGGGAGTAGCTCAGCCTGGTAGAGCACTGTCTTCGGGAGGCAGGGGCCGGAGGTTCGAATCCTCTCTCCCCGACCATTTATCTACCCATCAAAATCGCCGAGTTATGGATTTCGCCCTTGCAGGTATGAGCCGACCGATGTTGCAGGGACTGGATACCGCCGTACGCGCTTTCAATTGGTACGGCACAATCGACCGAAACAGTGCCGCGCCCCTTGTAATCAATCCGCAACATCGCCATTGGGTCAGCGCTGCTCGTTACAAACGGAAATCGATGAACTTCACCCATCCCTATTTGAACGGTGACGGTGACGACAAGTTGCGCGAAGAGTGCGGCGTGTTCGGCATCATCGGCGGGACTGACGCTGCTGCCGCTTGTGCGCTGGGCCTCCATGCCTTGCAACATCGCGGGCAGGAAGCCGTGGGCATCACCAGCTTCGACGGGGCAGAGTTCTACACCCGTCGCGGGCTTGGCCATGTGGCCGACAACTTCTCGTCAGAGGATTCGATTGCCGAATTGCCGGGCCACATGGCGGGCGGCCACGTGCGCTATTCCACAACCGGTGGTTCCGGCATGCGCAATATCCAGCCCTTGTATGCCGATCTTGCCAGCGGCGGATTTGCCGTGGCGCACAATGGCAATATCTCAAACGCGATGAAACTGCGGCAGGAACTGGTCAGCAAGGGCGCGATCTTCCAGTCCACCTCCGATACCGAGGTCATCATCCACCTCGTGGCCACCAGCCGCTATCCCACCATGCGAGACAAGCTGGTTGATGCGCTGCGCCTGGTCGAGGGTGCCTATGCGCTGATCGTGATGACGCCGCGCGGCATGGCTGCCTGCCGCGATCCGATGGGCATTCGCCCTCTGGTGATGGGCAAACTGGGCGACGCCGTAGTCTTCGCCAGTGAAACCGTGGCGCTCGATGTGGTGGGCGCAGAATTTACCCGTCAGGTCGATCCTGGCGAATTTGTCGAAGTAGATTTTGACGGTACGGTAAGATCCTACCGGCCCTTTGGCGAAACCCGCCCACGCCCCTGCATCTTCGAACATGTCTATTTCAGCCGCCCTGATTCGATTTTCAACGAACGCAGCGTCTACGAAAGCCGCAAGAACATTGGCGCGGAACTGGCGCGCGAAATGCCCTGCGACGCGGATCTGGTGGTTCCGGTGCCTGACAGCGGCGTTCCCGCCGCCATCGGCTATGCGCAGGAAAGCGGGATTCCGTTCGAGCTTGGGATTATTCGTTCACACTATGTGGGCCGCACATTCATCCAACCGTCGGACGGGGCGCGCCATGCCGGTGTGAAGCGCAAGCACAACGCCAATCGCCTGCTGGTGGAAGGCAAGCGCATCGTTTTGATCGACGATTCAATCGTGCGCGGCACAACCAGCCTGAAAATTGTCCAGATGATGCGCGATGCGGGCGCGTCGGAAGTGCATTTCCGCGTGGCCAGCCCGCCCACCGGCCATGGCTGCTATTACGGCGTAGACACGCCTGAACGCTCCAAATTGCTGGCAGGCCGTATGGATCTGGCCGCGATGCAGGAATTCATCCAGGCAGACAGCCTCGCCTTCGTATCGATCGACGGGCTATATCGCGCTGTTGGTCTGACCGGGCGCGACAATGCCTCTCCGCAATATTGCGATGCGTGTTTCACCGGTGAATACCCCACGCCCCTAACCGATCTTTCTGGCAAGAAGGATGAAGAGGCGCAGCTATCACTTCCGGTTAACAAGGTCGCCTGAATGACTGAAACTTCTGAACAAAAGCCACTCGCGGGCAAGGTTGCGCTCGTCACCGGGGCAAGCCGCGGGATCGGTGCTGCCACCGCCAAGGCGTTGGCCTCCAGGGGCGCTCACGTGCTTCTCACCGCGCGCAAGGTGAAAGATCTGGAGGGAGTGGAAGACGAAATCCACGATCTTGGAGGAACGTCTACCATTGCGCCGCTCGATCTGACCGATGGCGAAAGCATCGGTCGGCTTGCACAGGCGATTGCAGAGCGTTGGGACAAGCTCGACATTCTGGTGATCTGCGCCGCCCAGCTTCCCACGCTCACGCCGGTCACGCAGATTGATGGCAAGCAGTTCAATCACGCTTTGACGTTGAATGTGCTTTCCACGCAGGCCTTGCTTGCCCATTTCGATGCGCTTTTGAAGCGGGCCGATGCGGGCAGGATTATTGGTCTCACAAGTTCGGTTGGTGCTGAGCCGCGCCCTTTTTGGGGAGCCTATGGCGCAAGCAAGGCCGCGTTTGATAATCTGCTGGAATCGCATGGCAAGGAAGTGGAGCGGATTTCAGAAACTCGCGTAGCGATTCTCGATCCCGGCGCAACCCGCACCGATATGCGCGCACGGGCATATCCGGGCGAAGATCCCGATTCGGTAAAATCGCCGGAGGTGGTGGGCAGCCGTATTGCTGACTTGCTGGTAGAAGATTTCCCCAATCTGCACCGCGAAAGAGTGGAAACGCCCCGTTAACCACACAGATTAGCGATCTGTTAGGCAGTCTCCGACATTCTGTGCAAAGCAACGCCCATTTCGGGATTGCCCAATTTAACGTCAGATAACGGGAAACCCGCCGCGATGAGCATGCATAACACCTTGGGCCGCTACGATGTTGCTGCGCAGGAAGATCGCAGCGCACCGCGAACCCGCATAATGATCCCTGCCCAGCTGCGAGGATCAGGCATGAGGGCTTTCCAGACTGTGGTGAACGATCTTTCGCTGTCCGGTTTTTCAGCCACCGCGCTGAACCGCATGCATCCCGGTTCTGTGTGCTGGCTGACTCTGCCCGGCCTCGAATCGTTGCAATCCGAAGTTGTGTGGTGGGAAAATGGCCAGTGCGGCTGCGCGTTCACGAATCTGCTGTCGCCGATCGTGCATGACAACATCCTTGGCCGTTATCGCGGCGATGGCTCCTACCGCGGCTAGGCCAGTCTAAAGCCAGTGCTTCCGATTGGCGGCATGCCGCAACTTCATCAACACGCTGCCCAGGACGAGCAAGCCCGCTGCAACCGTTGCAAACGCCAGCGTTGGCGCGGTCTGTCCGCCAGCCAGATATGTTGCCAGCAAGGCCCACAAGAACACACCTGCATACACTGGATTGCCCCGCCCTCGCCATACGGCAACCGCTGCAATCAATCCGCCAACAGCGATAATTCCGGCGGCAAGCATGATGTTATCGCTCTTCGCACCCACGCCGTAATATAGCAGTGTTGCGGCAATATTCACGATTGTAGCCACCGTAAGCCACGCTGCCAGCGCGCTGAGCGGGAGCATCACCACCCACCGCTCCGCTGTCGTGAAATCGCGATCCAAATGAACCAGGATACGATAGACTGCCAATATGCACACCAATGAAAAGATGATGATGACCACGGATGCCAAGGTTAGCGCGTAGGATTGCGTATAAAGCGCCCAAAGCCCGTTCCCGGCAAAAACCCCGGCGGCGGGCCACGCGATACGATCCAGCATGGCGCTATAGCGTTGCGATGGCAGCGCTTGGTAAAGCGAGAACAATACCGATCCTGCATACAATGGCCCCCAGATAGCAAAGGCCCAGCCCGCAGGCGTAATTAACGTGCGGGTCGCATCTGACCTGCTGCCAATATCTTCACCAATGCCAAAACTGGGCAGGAACGTGGAGCCTACCTGGAAGATAACTGCAAGAACCACCACGAAGCGTTGAAGAGTGCTGCGCGGATAAGGTGTGCGTCTGGGAGAGGTGCCGATTGCCATGGCGGCAGCGTTAAAGCCTTGGCCCGATTACCGCCAGTTATATTCTTGCGCAATTACGCACGAATTACCGCACCATTGGCTCTGCCGGTCCGCCGACACGAATACTCTCTTCCCCGCGCCGCGCATCCACCGCGGCCTGTACGGCAGCGTAGAAGCGGTTACGCTCTGCCCCTGTGCCATCATTGCCGGTGGATTGCCGCCAGTTTGAATTCGTGGCGATCACCAGATTGCGGACCGGATCGATGAAGATACCCTGTCCGAACAGGCCGCTGGCGGCGTAGGCATTGCCCGGATAGGTCCACCATTGATAAGCGTAGCCGCGATCGAACCGGCCAGTTTCAAATGCAGGATCGGTAGCTTCGTCGAACCACCCTTCCGGCACCACGCGCTGCCCGCCGGCCATGCCCCCACCGAGTGCGAACAGGCCAAACCGCGCCATGTCGCGTGTGCTGGCCTGGATGCAACAGCCCGATATCTCGCTGCCACTGCTTGAAAGAAGCCAGGTTGCATCCTGCTCCATTCCGAAAGGCGCCCATATTTCCTGCGAAAGATAGTCGGCAAGGTTCTTGCCCGTTGCCTCGCGCACAAGCACACCGATCAAATTGGTTTCGCCTGTATTGTATTGCCACCGCGTGCCCGGCTCTGCGTCAAGAGGAAGCCGGCGCATGTAATCGACCAGTGCATCCACATCTTCATCTTCGGGGACATGTTCGTTGAACAGAGCCACGTCGGATTGCGGATCGCTGTAATCCTCGCTCCATTTCACCCCGCTACTCATCGTCAGCAACTGGCGCACTGTCACATCATCATAGGCAGATCCGCGCATGTCCGGCAGATACTTGCTGACCGGATCGTCCAGACTCTCGATATCTCCATCTGCCAAAGCTGCGCCCACGAGGGTGGAAGTAAGGCTTTTGGCAACCGAAAAGCTCGTCCATTTGCCATCGGCGCTGAAATCCAGACCATAGCGTTCCATCACGACCTTGCCATCATGCACCACCACCACGGCTGCCGCATTCTGGCTTTCCATGAATGCTTCGATATCCAGTTCGCCCAGGTCCAGCGGTGTGCCATCGGGCAAGGGATAGGTTGCTTCGCCAGCTTCGATCACGCGGGCCTGCGCCAACGCGGGAAAGGCATCCAACGCACGGAAGGCGGCGGTGCGAGTG
>JBASBA010000509.1:0-9161 GCA_049650885.1 Alteraurantiacibacter sp.
ACACTAAGCAAGATCAGCATCAGGGCGATGCCATCGATGCCCAGAGCATATTCAAAGCCGGAAAACAGGTCTGCGCTCTCGGTAAATTGCCACTGTGCGCCGCCAATATCGAAATTGGCCCATAGCACGATGCCGAGCGCCAGATTGATCAGCGTTGCCAGCAGCGCCACAAGACGAGCGGATTTTGCATCAAGGAACAGACAAGCAACAGCACCGACCAGTGGCACCAGCAGCATGACGGAAAGAATTGGAAAGCCGCCCATCAGAACAGCACCCAGGTGATAGCGGCGACAAGGCCTAACAGCATGATCAGGGCGTAACTCGTTAGATAACCGGACTGGACCTTCTTCGCAAAACCGCTGCCCTGTGACACTACCCAAGCAATGCCATTCGGGCCGAAGCGGTCAATCGTGCCCTCGTCACCCTTCTTCCAGAAGAAGTGGCCGAGCCAGAAGGCAGGCTTTGTGAAGATGAAATTGTAAAGCTCGTCGAAATACCACTTGTTGAGGACGAAGCGATAGATCGGGCCAAGTTGATCCGCTGTCTTGCCCGGAACGCTGGTGTTGCGGATGTAGGCATACCAGGCACCAATGAAGCCAAGCACCATCACGATCAAAGCAGCGTATTTCACCAAGGTTGGCACTTCGTGCATCGCGTGCATCAGGCCTGCGTTGTAAGCGATGGAACCGTTCCAGAACCCTTCCTGATCGAGGAAGGCATCATGGAACAGCTGGCCCGCGAATATCGCGCCAAGGCTGAGGACCGCAAGCGGTATGAGCATCGACACAGGGCTTTCGTGCGGATGATACCCACCAGTGCCGTCGCCATGCTTTGGATCGGGCACGGCATGGGTCACATCGTGACCTGCGTCCTCTTGCGCCGCGGGATTGGCCTCGTCCAGCTCGTCATGTCCGCGATGCACAGCATGCTGGATATGTTCGCTCTCGATCCAGCGCGGCTTGCCCCAGAACGTCAGGAACATCAGGCGCCAGCTGTAGAAGCTGGTGAGCAACGCGGCAATCGTACCGAGCCAGAATGCAAGCGATGAATATTCACCGGCCGAAGCGTAAGCGACCTCGAGAATGGCATCCTTGGACCAGAAGCCCGCGAAGCCTGCGCCAAGGTGGTAAACACCAACGCCTGTAATCGCCAGCGTGCCGAACATCATCGCCCAGAAGGTGAAGGGGATCTGCTTACGCAGCCCGCCGTAATAACGCATGTCCTGCTCGTGATGCATGGCGTGGATCACACTGCCGGCACCCAGGAAGAGCAACGCCTTGAAGAAGGCATGCGTGAACAGGTGGAACATGGCCGCGCCATAGGCACCAACACCGGCGGCAAAGAACATATAGCCTAGCTGAGAGCAGGTGGAATAAGCGATCACGCGCTTGATATCCCACTGCGTGGTGCCGATCGTGGCAGCGAAGAAGCAGGTTGCAGCGCCAACCACGGTAACCACGGCCAGCGCATCGGGCGCCGCCTCGAACATGGGTGACAGACGGCAAACCATGAATACACCCGCCGTCACCATGGTGGCGGCGTGGATCAGCGCAGATACAGGCGTGGGGCCTTCCATCGCGTCAGGCAGCCAGGTGTGCAGGCCAAGTTGCGCGGACTTCCCCATCGCGCCTACGAACAGCAGCAGGCAAATGATTGTCATCGTATCCCAGCGCGCGCCCATGAAAGTAATGGTGCTGCCCTGCATTGCAGGAGCGGCGGCCAGGATTTCAGGGATGCTGGTAGTCTGGAACACCAGGAAGGTGGCGAAAATGCCGAGCATGAAGCCCAGATCGCCCACGCGGTTCACCACGAAAGCCTTGATCGCAGCGGCACTGGCCGATGGCTTCTTGTACCAGAAGCCGATCAGCAGATAACTGGCGAGGCCCACGCCCTCCCAAC
Organism: Alteraurantiacibacter sp.; assembly: GCA_049650885.1. Classification (GTDB taxonomy): domain Bacteria; phylum Pseudomonadota; class Alphaproteobacteria; order Sphingomonadales; family Sphingomonadaceae; genus Alteraurantiacibacter. Next base: position 1,900 of record JBASBA010000509.1, read on the forward strand.
CGAAGAACATCTGCACGAGGTTATTCGCGGTAACCAGCATCAGCATGGCAAAGGTAAACAAAGAGAGATAGGCAAAGAAACGGCTCTGGTCCGGATCCTCGTCCATGTAACCCCAGCTATACAGGTGGACCAGCGCGGATACCGTGGTGATGACTACCAGCATGACGGCCGTCAGCGTGTCTACACGCAGCGCCCAGTCAAAGGTCATATCGCCGGATTGCACCCATTTCAGGACTGGCAAGACGCTGGCTTGTGCATCTCCGCCGACAAACGAAAGGAAGATCGGCCAGCTAAGCCCGCACGCCAGGAACAGCGCACCGGTCGTCAGCACCTTGGCCGCGGTATGGCCCATGATGCGGCCGCCAAACCCGGCGATAATCGCTGCCAGTAACGGCGCGAAGACGATGATAAGGATCGAGTTCAAGGTCTATCCCTTCATCCGGTTTACGTCGTCCACCGCGATGGTGCCACGGTTACGGAAATAGGTAACAAGAATGGCAAGGCCGATAGCAGCCTCTGCCGCGGCCACGGTGAGCACGAACATCGCGAAAACCTGGCCGGTGAGATCGTTGAGGTAGGCGCTGAACGCGACGAGGTTCAGGTTAACCGAAAGCAGGATGAGTTCGATCGCCATCAGGATGACGATAATGTTCTTGCGGTTGAGGAAGATGCCCAGCACGCCAAGCACGAACAGGATCGAGCTCACGACGATGTAATGTTCGATGCCGATCATAGCCCGCCCCCAATATCCACACCCTTGCCCACTTCGGGGCTGACATTGCGCGTTGCCTCGTTGGGATTGCGCGCATTTTGCTTGGCGATGTTCTGATGGCCGCGAGTGCTGCGCTGTTCGCGGTGGGTCAGGACGATGGCACCCACCATCGCAACCAGCAGGATGATGCCGGCGCTTTCAAACAGGAAAAGGTAGTTACCGTAAAGCAACGCGCCCAGGCTTTCGATATTGCTTTCGCCAACCAGTGGGGTGGCACTGCCATCGGGCGTGCCAAGCGCAAGGTTGCCTGCGCGATAGGCCCCGATGCCAAGCACCAGTTCGGCCAGCAGCACCACCGCAATGGCAACGCCAAGGGGAGCATTCTTCATGAACCCAGCGCGCATTTCGGCAAAATCAATGTTGAGCATCATCACCACAAACAGGAACAGCACTGCCACGGCGCCCACATAGACAACCACCAGCAGCATGGCGAGGAACTCCGCCCCGACAAGCACCATCAGGCCCGCCGCGTTGAAGAAAGCGAGGATGAGCCAGAGCACGGAATGCACCGGGTTGCGCGCAAAGATAGTGAACGCGCCGGAGGCGAGCATCAGTGCTGCAAACAGATAGAAAGCGAAGACGGTCAAAATGAACCCCTGTCGAGTCTTGCGGCGCGGTTAGCGGTAGGGCGCGTCGGCTTCAAGGTTAGCGGCAATCGCCCGCTCCCACTTGTCCCCGTTTGCGAGCAGTTTTGCCTTGTCATAAAGCAGCTCTTCACGCGTTTCCGTTGCGTATTCGAAGTTTGGTCCCTCAACCACGGCATCCACCGGACACGCCTCCTGGCAAAATCCGCAGTAGATGCACTTGGTCATGTCGATATCGTAACGCGTCGTGCGGCGGCTGCCATCGGAACGCGGCTCGCTCTCGATCGTGATCGCCTGCGCAGGGCACACGGCTTCGCACAGTTTGCAGGCGATGCAGCGTTCTTCCCCATTGGGATAGCGACGCAGTGCATGCTCACCACGAAAACGCGGGGACAGCGGGTTCTTTTCGAACGGATAGTTGATCGTCACCTTGGGCTTGAAGAAATACTTCAGCGTCAGGGCGTGTGCCTTGAGAAATTCCCAAAGCGTGAACGATTTGATCAGATGGGCGACGGTCATGAGAAATCCTTGGCTGCCGTGGAAGCGCATTCGCCGATTGCGACAAGCGTCCAGGCCCCGTCCACATCACCTTCAAGGCGCTTGCGGACCAGCAGGTGATCGGTTGCGTAAACACGCTGAGGGTAATCTTCCGCAATGCCGTAGAACAGCTGATACGAATACCGCCAGCCATCCGCCGCTACGAAGCTGAGGCTGGATTGTGGTTGATTTAACTCAACAGAGCGCATGTTCATGTAGGTTTCGTTGACGGGAAAACGGGACAGATCGCCCGAGAGAGACCACCAATATGCATCCTTAGAAAAGGACTCTTCCTCATTTAACTTCTCATAGCGGATATCAATCGACAGGTCGGACGGCTCCGCACCCTCGGTCAACATACGACAAGTGAAGTTGAAATCCCGAGTTAACTTCTGCGGTGCGGTTAGCGGCGAAGTCGCCATCACACCCGCTGGTAAACCGATCAGCACGAGGACGGAGAGAATACGCGCGACGTTCATCATCCATACCTCGTCAGCATCAGCCAGCCTGAGATAAGAACCACGAAGATCAGGCTCATCGGCAGGAACACTTTCCAACCCAGCCGCATCAACTGGTCATAACGATAGCGCGGCACGGTGGCCATCACCCAGCTGAACATGAAGAAGAAGAAGAACGTCTTGAGCAGGAACCAGACGATACCTGGCACCCAGTACAGGAATTCAATCTCCACCGGCGGCAACCAGCCACCGAAGAACAGCAACGTGTTCAAAGCGCACATCAGCAAGATGTTGGCATATTCGCCCAGCCAGAACAGGGCGAAGCTCATCGAGGAATATTCAGTCTGGTAACCTGCCACCAGCTCACTCTCGGCCTCGGTCAGGTCGAAGGGTACGCGCTGCGTTTCCGCAAGGCTGGAGATGAAGAACATCACCCACATCGGGAAAAGCAGCAGGTTGAAGTAGTAGCCGTTGACAAAGCCCAGCCCATGTCCGCGCTGCATTTCAACAATCGCGGAAAGATTGAACGTGCCGGAATACAATACCACGCAAACTAGGATAAAGCCGATGGAAACCTCATAGGAGATCATCTGTGCAGCGGCACGCATGGCGGAGAAGAACGGGTATTTCGAATTGGACGCCCAACCCGCCATCGTAACGCCGTAAACCGACAGCGAACTGATCGCGAGAATATACAGCAGGCCAACATTGATGTCCGCCAGCACCACGCCTGCATCGAATGGAATAACCGCCCAGGCAACCAGTGCCACGGTGAAGGTGACGATCGGCGCGAGCAGGAAGATGCCCTTGTTGGCGGCCGAGGGAATGATGGTTTCCTGCAGGAACACCTTCAATCCGTCAGCGAAGCTTTGCAGCAAGCCGAACGGGCCGACCACATTGGGGCCACGGCGCAGGTTTATCGCGGCCCAGATCTTGCGGTCTGCATAAATGATCATGGCCACAGCCAGCATCAGCGGCAACGCAATCAACAACACGCCGCACAGCGAGGCGACAAAGATTGCCCAGGTGGCGTCCATCCCAAGCGAGATGAAGAACTCGGTCATTCCGGCTTCTCCGAAAATCTGTCAGCACGCCAGATAAGTGCCGCGCCGATCCACGGGATGATCGCTGCGTTTAGCGCCGCAGTCAGACCCACGAGAATTGTTCCAAACAAGTTGCGCCCAGTGAACCCGGTTGATCCGATTGCTATTGAAGCAATAAAGGTTGCGATCGCGAGAATCCACCCGATAGCGAATATCAACTTTGCCGCGTTTGGCATGAAAGCTTCGAAACTCATTCCGCGGCCTCCCGCATCGTATCGCCATGCAGCAGTTCATCAGAGCACCGCTGCATCACCACGCTGGCGCGGGCGATGGAGTTGGTGAAGTAGAAATCCTTGATCGGATAGCCAAGCTTGCCCGATGCAGTTGCGCCAGCGGGTGCGGAGGAAATTGCACCGTAATCGGCCAGTCCTTCCTCGCCCAACGCCGGCACTTCTGCCACCATCGCGGTGCGCAATTCGTCGAAGCTGTCGAAACCGACGCTCACGCTCAGTGCATCGGCCAGGGCGCGCAGGATGGTCCAATCCTCGCGCGCATCGCCGGGAGCGAAAATCGCCTTGTCCGACATCTGCACGCGGCCCTCGGTATTCACATAGGTTCCGGCCTTCTCCGTATAGGCGGAGGCAGGCAGGATGATATCGGCCGCATGCGCGCCCTTGTCACCGTGATGGCCGATATAGACCTTCAGGCTGTCCGCAAACTGGCTCCAGTCCACTTCATCGGCGCCCAGCGCCAGCACGACCTTGGGCTTGGCCGCAACGATATCCGCGATGCCGCCCTTGCTGGCAAAGCCCAGCATCAATGCGCCCATGCGGGCCGCTGCGGTGTGCAGCGCGTTGAACGTCGCACCCAGCGAACTTGCAGCGGCCATCGCCGCGCCGTGGGCCCCGGCGGCAAAACCACTTGCACCAAGGATGACTGCGGAATTCTCGGCATTCTTGAAGGCATCCGTCACTTGCGAAGGCAGCTTGCCCAGAATGCTGACGTCGTCACCAAGGAACTCTGCTGCGTAGGTCGTCTCCCATTCCGGGCCGACCACGAACACCTTTGCCCCGCGCTTCACCGCCTTGCGCAGACGCACGTTGATAAGCGGCGCTTCCCAACGAATCTGGCTGCCAACGATGAGGATAGCCTGCGCATCCTCAATCCCGGCAAACGTGCTGTTGAAATTGACCGCGGCCAGGTTGGACACATCGTAGTCCATGCCCGTCTGGCGACTTTCGAAAAGCTTGGAGCCGTGGGCCTTGAGCAAAGCCTTGGTCGCGAACATCGTTTCGCAATCCACCATGTCGCCAGCAATTGCCGCGATATTTTCACCCGGCGTGGCCTTGGCAATGGTTTTGAATGCCTCGTCCCAACCTGCTTCGGAAAGCTTGCCGTTCTTGCGGATCCACACCTTGTCAAGCCGGCGGCGGGTCAGGCCATCGACCTGGTATCGCGCCTTGTCCGAAATCCATTCCTCGTTAACATCATCGTTAACGCGCGGCAGCACACGCAGCACTTCACGTCCGCGGCTGTCGATACGGATGTTGGAGCCGACGGCATCGGACACATCGATGCCCAAGGTTTTCTTCAGTTCCCACGGACGCGACTCATACGCATAGGGCCCGCTGGTGAGAGCGCCAACCGGACACAGATCGATCACATTGGCGGAAAGCTCGTGCTTCGCTGCCTGCTCCAGATAGGTTGTGATCTGCATGTCCTCGCCGCGATACAGCGCGCCGATTTCGTCGACACCCGCGATCTCTTCCGAGAAACGCACACAACGGGTGCAATGGATGCAGCGGGTCATTACCGTCTTGATCAGCGGGCCCATGAACTTCTCGGTCACGGCGCGCTTGTTCTCGTGATAGCGCGTGGCACCGCGGCCATACATCAGGCTCTGGTCCTGCAGGTCGCACTCGCCGCCCTGATCGCAAATCGGGCAATCAAGCGGGTGATTGATCAGCAGGAATTCCATCACACCTTCTCGCGCGGTTTTCACCATCTCGCTGTCAGTCCGGATTTCCTGACCCTCCGTCGCGGGCAAGGCGCAACTTGCCTGCGGCTTGGGCGGTCCGGGCTTCACCTCCACCAGGCACATGCGGCAGTTGCCAGCAATGCTCAGGCGTTCATGGTAACAGAAACGCGGGATTTCCTTACCGGCCAACTCGCAAGCCTGAAGGACGGTCGCACCGTCCGGAACCGAGATTTCCTGTCCGTCTACTTTGACTGTCGGCATTATTCAGCAGCCTCTGGCATGGAATTTTCACGCTCCGCAATGCGGCGTTCGAGTTCTGGGCGGAAATGCTTCAGCAGGCCCTGAATTGGCCATGCTGCGGCATCGCCCAATGCGCAAATCGTGTGGCCTTCCACCTGTTTGGTGACTTCATACAGCATGTCGATTTCCCTGGAACTGCTTTCGCCTTCGCGCAGCCGTTCCATCACGCGCCACATCCAGCCAGTGCCTTCGCGACAAGGGGTGCATTGGCCGCAGCTCTCGTGCTTGTAGAAATAGCTGATGCGGCTGATTGCCCGAACGATATCGGTCGACTTGTCCATCACGATCACCGCTGCAGTGCCGAGGCCGGAGCCGACTTCCTTCAGCCCATCGAAATCCATCGGAGCGTCCATGATCTGCTCGGCCGGAACCAGAGGAACTGAAGACCCGCCGGGAATCACCGCAAGCAGATTGTTCCACCCGCCACGGATACCGCCAGCATGGTTCTCGATCAATTCGCGGAAGGGAATGCTCATGGCCTCTTCCACGACGCATGGATTTTCCACGTGTCCACTGATCTGGAACAGCTTCGTGCCCGCATTGCCCTCGCGTCCGAAGCTGGCGAACCACGCACCGCCGCGCCGAAGGATGGTGGGCACCACCGCAATCGATTCCACGTTGTTTACCGTGGTCGGGCAGCCATAAAGGCCTGCGCCCGCAGGAAATGGCGGCTTCAGGCGTGGCTGGCCCTTCTTGCCTTCAAGGCTTTCGATCATCGCGGTTTCTTCGCCGCAGATATACGCGCCCGCACCGCGGTGCATGAAGACATCGAAATCATAGCCGGAGCCGCTGGCGTTCTTGCCGATCAGCCCCGCATCGTAAGCCTCGTCAATCGCGGCCTGCAGTGTCTCTGCCTCGCGGATATATTCGCCACGAATGTAGATATAGGCCGCCCTTGCCCGCATGGCGAAACCGGCAACCAGCGCACCTTCGATCAGCTTATGAGGATCGTGACGAATGATCTCGCGGTCCTTGCAGGAACCGGGCTCTGATTCATCGGCGTTGATAACCAGAAAGGACGGACGACCATCCTTGCTTTCCTTGGGCATGAACGACCATTTCATACCAGTGGGAAAACCGGCCCCGCCACGGCCGCGCAGGCCAGATGCCTTCATCTCATCGATGATGGAGTCATTTCCGCGCGCGATCAGGTCTTTCGTATTGTCCCAATCACCGCGCTTTTGCGCAGCTTTCAGGCCCCAGTCCTGGAACCCGTAAAGATTGGTGAAGATGCGATCCTTGTCAGCCAGCATCTTTGTCTCCCGTCGGCGTTTTCGCCAGCAACAAGGCGAAGATCAGCAAGGATGCTCCGCCGAAAATCATTAAACCATCACCCAGATTGTCAAAGCCGAGCCAGATCAGCACGCCGCCGCCGATAAAGCTCAGGCTGGCAATCGCAAGCCCGATACGCGAAATCTGGCGAAGGAGGAGCTTGTCCATCACGCCGCCATCCCGCCGAAAACCCAGAACGCTGCCACAGCCAGTATCACCACCAGCGCAACAGTCTTGATGATGCCTTTCAGCACCTTCCACGCGATGAAGATAAGCACCAACGCAATCAGAAGAGGGATGACCTGATCGGTCAATGGT
>JBASBA010000510.1:0-5428 GCA_049650885.1 Alteraurantiacibacter sp.
CCTTATGGCCGATATCTCGCTGCAACCCATCGCCTCCAAGCTGGTAAAGGAAATTGCGCTTTACGGCGGCGATATATCTCCCTTCGTCAGCGCATCTGTAAAAGACCTGGTGGAGCAGCGTGTTACCCAAATCGGTCGTCGCGGCGATCTGTAGCGCGCACATTATGTTCATTGAACTGTCAGCAGGCAGCCGATAGGGCCGCATGAGATTTCACCTTTCAATATCGGACGGGACCATGATCCGCCATATCGCACTGACGGCAATCGCTGCCGCTCTCACCCTTACCGCCCTTCCTGCCGCCGCGCAGGATACCTCGCTCACGCCTGCGGTTGAAGCCGTGGAGGCGACGAACGAAGTTGCCACACAGATGCCCCTGACGGTGGATTTCGATCTCACCCAGGATCGGGAAAATATCCTTCTTCTTGACCTGTCTACCGGAGAGCGCGTGGCGATCCGCATGATGCCGCAGTGGGCACCCAATCACGTGGAGCGTATCAAGACGCTGACTCGCGACGGTTTCTACAACGGTGTGCCATTTCACCGTGTGGTGGATGGTTTCATGGCACAGACGGGCGATCCGACAGGCACGGGGCAGGGCGGCTCCACTCTCCCCGATCTGGAGGAGGAGTTCAATTTCCTTCCCCATGTGCGCGGCACCGTTTCGATGGCCCGCGCCAATGACGAGAACAGCGCCAACAGCCAGTTTTTCGTGGTGTTCTACCCGCGTTTCGCGCTGGATCGCCGCTATACCAATTTTGGCCGAGTAATCAGCAACATGGCTGCGGTGGATGCCGTGCAGCGTGGCGAACCGCCTGCCAATCCCACCCGCATCCTGCAGGCAAGCATCGCTGCCGACAATGTAGCGCAAATGATGCCGGGTGCCACCACCCCACCCGAAGAGCGGATCACACTCGATATGCTGTCCGACAACGGCGGCAATTGATTTGGCCGACCGATGAAGGTCGACCTTTTCGATTTTGACCTGCCGAATGAACTGATCGCGCTTCGCCCCGCGCGCCCGCGCGATGCGGCGCGAATGCTGGTGGTGCAGGGCAATGATCCGCTGTCCGATTGCGGTGTGCTGGATCTGCCGGATGTGCTGCGCGCTGGCGATGTGCTTGTCTTCAACGATACCCGCGTTATTCCCGCACAGCTGGAAGGCCGGCGCGGGGAGGCGAGGATCGGCGCGACTTTGCACAAGCGGCTGGACCTGCGGCGGTGGCAGGCCTTCATCCGCAATGCGAAGCGATTGAGATCCGAAGATCGCGTGGAATTTGGCGCAGGCGTTACCGCGATTGCCGAACAGCGGCACGATGATGGCAGCTTCACCCTGTCGTTTGAGGGTGATGAGCCGGTGGAGCTGTTGCTAGAGCGTGCAGGCCGGATGCCGCTGCCCCCATACATAGCGGGAAAGCGTGAGACCGACGCGCAGGACCGCGAAGATTACCAGACCATGTTTGCACAAAAGGATGGCGCGGTTGCCGCTCCCACCGCCGCTCTGCATTTCACAGATCGGTTGGTGTCCGCGCTGACGGAAGCCGGAATCGGCAGAGAGACACTTACTCTGCACGTGGGGGCAGGCACATTTCTTCCGGTAAAGGCCGATGATACGGACGACCACAGGATGCACGCCGAGTTCGGCACGATAGACGCCGCGACGGCGGATCGCCTGAATGCAGCACGCGCCGCCGGTGGCCGGCTGATCGCGGTTGGCACCACCAGCCTGCGCCTGCTGGAAAGCGCGACGGGTGAAGACGGCGTGATCCGGCCGTTTTGCGCTGACACGGCGATATTTATCACGCCCGGCTATATCTTCCGCGCGGTGGACGGGTTGATGACGAACTTTCACCTGCCAAAATCCACATTGATGATGCTGGTATCCTCGATGATGGGGACAGAGCGGATGCAGGAGGTTTACGCCCACGCTATCGAGCATGGTTATCGCTTCTACAGCTATGGCGATTCAAGCCTGCTTATTCCCTAGGTCCAGCTTGCAATTTCGTGGGCCACCCCCACAAGAATGCGATGCCTGAACCAATTCTCAAAATCCGTGGCCTTGAAAAAACCTACAAGGGCGGGATGAAGGCGCTGGACGGCGTCGATTTGACTATCAATCGCGGAGAGATCTTCGCTTTGCTGGGGCCGAATGGCGCGGGCAAGACGACCCTCATCGGCTCTGTTTGCGGCATGGTGCGTCCCACCGGCGGCGTGATCGAGGTGTTCGGCAAGGATCTGGCAAGCAATTGGAAAACGGTGCGCCAGCAAATAGGGCTGGTGCCGCAGGAGCTCAGCTTCGACATGTTTGACAAGGTGATGCGCCAGGTCCGCTATTCACGCGGAATGTTTGGCTGCGCGCCGGACGAAGCGCGGATCGAGGAGGTGCTGCGCAGCCTTAGCCTGTGGGACAAACGCGATGCCGCAATTCGCGAACTTTCAGGTGGGATGAAGCGCCGCGTGATGATTGCGAAGGCCCTGGCGCATGATCCGCAATTGCTTTTTCTGGATGAACCCACGGCGGGCGTGGACGTGGAACTGCGCCGCGATATGTGGCGACAGATCGCCATGCTGCGCGACAAGGGCGTCACCGTCATCCTCACCACGCATTATATCGAGGAGGCCGAAGAAATGGCTGATCGGGTCGGGGTGATAAACAACGGCAAGATCCTGCTGGTGGATGACAAGGATGACATCATGGCCAAGCTTGGCCGCACCGAAGCGCATTTCACCTTTGATACGCCCTTGGCCGAAATACCTGCGGCCTTGGCCAGCTATCCCGTTCATCTTGAGCAGGATGGAACATGTCTGGTTTATCGCGGTGGAGACGGTACGGGCAAGGGCAAGCGAGAAGTGGCGGATCTGGCCCAGCTGATGACGCGGCAGGGCATTGACTTTTCGGGCGTGGAAACGCGGGAAAGCACGCTGGAAGATATCTTCGTCAACCTGCTTCATGAGCCGGAAGAGGCAAGCGCATGACCTTCAACGCACGCGGCGCTTTCGCCATTTTCAAGAACGAACTGATGCGCATGTTTCGCACCATTTTCGGCTCGATCCTGTCGCCTGTAATAACCACATCCCTCTATCTGGTGGTGTTCGGCGCAGCTATCGGCAGCCGGATGGAACTGCCGGGCGGCGTCGATTACGGCTCCTTCATCGTGCCCGGCCTGTTAATGCTCACACTGCTTAGCGAAAGCACCAGTAATGCCAGCTTCGGTATTTACATGCCAAAGTTTACCGGCGCCATTTACGAGCTGCTGTCCGCGCCGGTTGGCGTTGCAGAGACGCTGATCGGCTTTGTGGGCGCAGCGGCTGTAAAGTCATTGATCCTTGCCGTAATCATCATGGGCACGGCCGCGTTGATTATCGACTATCACCTGGTGCATCCCGTGCTGGCCTTCGGGTATATCATTCTGGTGGCAGCGACATTCTCCCTGCTCGGCTTCATCATCGGATTATGGGCGGACGGTTTCGAGAAGCTGCAGATTGTGCCGCTCCTCATCATCATGCCGCTCACGTTTCTGGGCGGAACCTTTTATTCCATTGAGATGCTGCCCGAGCCATGGCGCACCGTTACGCTGATCAATCCCGTCGTCTATCTGGTCAACGGTTTGCGCTGGACGTTCCTTGGCCAGTCGGATTTCCCGATCTGGATTTCGTTCGGCGCGACCCTGTTCTTCCTGCTGATTTGCATCACCATCATAGGCTGGATTTTCAAGACAGGCTGGCGATTGCGCGAATGACCCGCTAGCGGGGGCGGCTATGACGAAGATTGCCTACCTCGCCGCCCCGCTTGCGCTGCTGTGTACGCCTGCTGCTGCCCAGCAATTGCCGGACGCCGCGCGCACCATGATCGACACGGCGATCGCTTCGGGCGATGCCAAACAGGTTGATGCGGTTGTGAAAACAGCGCGCAGCGCCTTTCCCGATCGCAAAGCCGAGATCGATACGATATGGACGGCCTATCAGGCAGAGCAGGCACTAGCCGCCGCCACGCAGGCAGAGCGCGAAGCGGCAGAAATCCGCAAGGCAGGTTTGTTCGACAATTGGAGCGGGGAAGGGCAGATCGGCGCTTTCCAGTCATCGGGCAATACCGACGAATTCGGCGTTACCACCGTGCTGGCATTGAACCGCGAAGGCATCGATTGGGAACATCGCCTCCGGCTGACTGCTGATTATCGCCGTCAGAATGGTACGACATCGCGCGAACAGTTCCAGGCCAGCTACGAACCGCGCTACCAGATAAAGGAGCGTCTGTTTGCCTATGGGCTTGCACGATACGAGCGTGATCGTCTCCAGGGCTATTCAGCACGTTACGCGGTTTCGGGCGGCCTTGGTTACAAGGTGATCGACACTGGCAGCATGGAGTTTGCCGTGAAGGCTGGCCCTGCTTACCGCGTGACCCGGTTCACCAACGATACCAGGTCCAGCCGCATTGCCGCGCTTTTCGGTGCCGATTTCAATTGGGAAATCGCCGATGACATCACCTTGACGCAGGACGCCAGCAGCACGCTGGAAACCGGTGGTGAGGCCCTGCTGATCGTCGATAGCGCCAACACCAGTTTTGCCGCCACAACCGGGTTGGAAGCGGGTTTGACCGACAAGCTGAGCGCACGTCTTTCCTGGACGATGGAATATGACAGCAATCCGCCCGCAGGCGCGGTGAGCACAGACACACTCTCGCGCTTTACACTCGTTTATGGCTTCTGATCGCCCCCGCTTCGATTTCACCGTCCACGCAACGGATGGTAAGGCGCGCGCTGGCGAGATCGCCATGCGTCGCGGCACTGTTCGCACACCTGCCTTCATGCCAGTGGGCACCGCCGCCACGGTGAAGGCGATGAAGCCAGAAAGCGTACGCGAAACCGGCGCCGATATCATCCTTGGCAACACCTATCACCTGATGCTGCGCCCGGGTGCTGAACGGGTGGCAAAGCTGGGTGGGTTGCACCAGTTTATGCGCTGGGACAGGCCAATCCTGACAGACAGCGGCGGCTATCAGGTGATGAGCCTGTCGGACCTGCGTAAACTGACTGAAAAGGGCGTGGAATTTCGCAGCCATATCGACGGCTCGAAACACATGCTCAGCCCTGAACGCTCAATGGAAATCCAGCGTCTGCTTGGCTCCGATATCGTCATGTGTTTCGATGAATGCCCGCGCGCAGACAGGCCGATGGCAGAGATCGAGTCCAGCATGGAACTGTCCATGCGCTGGGCAAAGCGCAGCCGCGCTGCATTTGACGCAGGCGGTGAACACGCAGCCAATAGCGCCGTGTTCGGCATCCAGCAGGGCGCGCTGGACGAGGGACTGCGCGCGCGCTCTGCCGCGGCGCTGCGCGATATTGGTTTTGATGGTTATGCCATCGGCGGCCTGGCCGTTGGCGAAGGGCAGGAGGCGATGTTCGGCGTTCTCGACTATGCGCCCGCCATGCT
>JBASBA010000511.1:0-3599 GCA_049650885.1 Alteraurantiacibacter sp.
AGTCTGGATCAATCAGAAGTCGGACCCCGCGCGGATTATCTGTCCAACAAATGACCGGTCAGAACCTCGACCGTCGCAACAAACAGGTTGCAACGCACGCCTTTCCCAACTATCGGGCGCGCTTTCCCAATCAACAGCTGGATCGGTCGGAACCGTTCCGAAGCTACGGAGACCAAGGCCATGAAGGCAGACATTCATCCCGAATACCACATGATCAACATCAAGATGACCGATGGTACCGAATTCCAGACCCGTTCCACATGGGGCTCGGAAGGTGACACGATGAACCTTGAAATCGATCCTACCAGCCACCCGGCTTGGACCGGCGGCCCGCAGCGCCTTCAGGATGGCGGCCGCGTTGCCCAGTTCAACAAGCGTTTCGGCGGTCTGTCTCTCAAAAAGAAGTAAGCGTACGTTCGCAACTTCGTATGAATTCAAGGAAAGGGCGGTCCGATTGGGCCGCCCTTTTTGGTTCAATCGCCCTGTGGTTCGTACCGCATCACGCCCAGATAAACCGATTCGCCTGTATCCATTGGATGGTTCCGCCCGTCGAACACAGGGACTTCAGGAAAATCAAAGATCGTCATGCCGTCTATGCAGGCGAGGTTGATCCCGTATTTGTCCGGATCGGATCGGGTCTGGTGAAAGGGATGAATACCGCATTTCGAGCAGAAGCGGTGCTTCGCTTCTCCCGATCCGAAGGTGTAAAGCGTCAGCGCATCCTCGCCCCGCGTGATCTCCAGCGCGGCAAGCGGCACATCCAGCATCACTACGCCCTTCATGCTGCATATCGTACAATTGCAGCGCCGGATTGTCGGACTGTCCGGCATGGCGATGGCAAAACGCACTGCACCGCAGTGACATCCGCCCGAATGCAATTCGCGCTTTTTGCTCATCCCCACGGCTTCTCACGATACCATTTGGTGATGACATACTTCACGCCCTTGCGCACTTTCATGCCGTGGTGGAGCGTGGCGGCATTGCAACTGCCATCGGGGCGTTTGTTGTTCCAGCAAACCAGCTTGCCTGTCTCGGCCTGAAAGGTTTTGCCGATAACCTTGAAGCGCGTGCCGCCGCCAGCCTCGACCGCGTTCAGATACACCATAAAGGTCCAGGTGCGATTGCCAGCGACGCTGCAAAATTTGTCGAAATCGGCGCCCTGCGGCTCAAAATAATCGGTGTGAGGCTTGAACTCCTGCCCCACGGCATACCGCTGGCCCTGCACAGGTTCGCCAAACTGGGGCTCTATGCCATTCAGCGCAAACAGCACCTCCTCCAGTTCCTGCACCGCTTTTTCATCCGGATCGAGATCGCAGGTCTCGCTGGTGCGGAAATAATCATCGCCATTGGCATCCGCGATGGTGGACGGGCGGCGATCCTTGTCGATCAGTTCGATCAAACCGGCGCACATAGAGGGCGATAGGAATGCCGGACAATCAAGCAGCGCCAGCTTGGGGGATGGAATGTGGCGAACGCGCCGGTCGCGCAGCAGAAGTTCTGGAGTGGTATCGCCCGGAGTCGCCATGCCATCCTGTTTAACCGGCCACCGTCTTCATTCAACCTGTGAAATTTTCTTGCGTCTGAGCGCTTCTGAAGCACTTTTCACTTTGCATGGGCGATGAGTTGTGCAACAGGCTCGCGCCCGCGCCGAATGCCGCTTGACGGTACGGCGCAGACCCCTAACAGGCCGCCTCTGGCATGTTTGGCTGGTTTCTTGTGGCGATCGTAGCTCAGTTGGTTAGAGCGCCGGTTTGTGGTACCGGAGGTCGCGGGTTCAAACCCCGTCGATCGCCCCATTTTCTCCAGCATCCTGCCACTTTTGGACTGAGGGAAGATTAGGGTTATGGCGGCATTCTGGATTGAACCCGACTGGGACGAACACGAGCGTGTGGAGGTTGTGCACGCTCGCGTTTCCGGCCTCACCGCCATTCTCGCGCTGCATTCCACCCACCTTGGCCCTGCTGCGGGCGGCACCCGCTTCTGGCATTATGACGATCCCGCCGACGCCATGCGCGATGCGCTGCGCCTGTCACGCGGGATGAGCTACAAGAACGCCATGGCCGGTCTGCCCGTCGGTGGTGGCAAGGCAGTGGTCATGCTCGACAAGACTGGCAAGAAGACAGAGGCCATGCTGCACGCCTTTGGTGACGCGGTTGAAGGGCTGGACGGCCAGTATGTGACGGCGGAAGATGTCGGCGCGACGGTGTCTGACATGGTTGCGGTTCGCACGCGCACAGAGCATGTCTGCGGCCTGCCTGCAGAAGAAGGCGATGCGGGCGGCGATCCCGGGCCATTCACTGCGATGGGCATTTACCACGGTATCAAGGCAGCAGTTGCTCACAAGCTCGGCAAGGAATCGATGCAGGGGGTGCGGGTTGCCGTGCAGGGCTGCGGCTCCGTTGGCGGCGGCGTGGCGCGACTGCTGGCGAAGGACGGTGCACGGCTGACCCTCTCCGATATCGATGACAAGCGTGCCGAGGCGATGGCTCTGGAACTGGGCGGCAAGGCTGTGTCTGCCGATCAGGTGATGGGCGTGGAATGCGATGTGTTCAGTCCCAATGCGCTGGGTGCAATTCTGGATGAAGCCGGGATTGCCCGCCTCGATTGCGCCATCGTCGCTGGCGGAGCAAATAACCAGCTGGCACGCCCGGAACATGGCCAGCAATTGCACGATCGCGGCATACTTTATGCGCCGGATTACGTGATAAACGCCGGCGGCATCATCAATGTCAGCTACGAATACCTGTGTCGCCGTGAAGGCACGACATGCGACATCAACGAGGTGCGCAAGCGCATCGCGCAGATCCCCGCACGCCTGACGCAGATATGGAACGAAAGTGACGGCACAAGGCAGCCTTCGAACGAGGTTGCGGATGCGATGGCGCAGAAATTGATCGGTCGCGAGTAATCGGCCGCTGTTGAGGGAAAGCGGCAAAAAACCTGCGGTTTTCCTTGTCCGGGCGCGCGGCGGCTGTAAAAGGCCGGGCGAAAGGGTGACTTTGTCCAGAACATGCACGGTTTCGCCAATCCTGCCCGTTTCCTGAAAATAGCCAGGTGGCTCACCATGCCGCTTTTGGTGAGTGGCCTTGTGCTATCCATCGGTGCTGTTGTTTGGGGTCTGACCCAGGTCCCGCCAGACCGGCTGATGGGCGATACCGTGCGTATCCTGTTCGTGCATGTGCCGGCCGCATGGCTGGGCATGGGCGGGTGGTCTGCGATTGCCATTGCCAGCCTGATGGAACTTGTCTGGCGCCATCCGCTGGCGGCCATCGCCGCACGCGCTGCCGCCGTGCCCGGCGCAACCTTTACCGCGATTTGCCTTGTCACAGGCTCCATATGGGGCCGCCCCACGTGGGGGACATGGTGGGTCTGGGACGGGCGGCTCACGTCAATGCTGGTGCTGCTGTTCCTGTATTTCGGTTATATCGCCCTCTCGTCGTCGCTGGCGCGTGAAGGGCAATCCAGCCGCATCGCCGCGATTTTCGGCCTGGTGGGTGCGATCAATATTCCGATCATCAACCGTTCAGTCGTGTGGTGGAATAGCCTGCACCAGCCACCCAGCATTACCATGGGCGAAAGTTCTATAGACCCTGTTTTTC
>JBASBA010000512.1:0-3566 GCA_049650885.1 Alteraurantiacibacter sp.
CACTGGCGCGGGGCTGCTCCATCTCCGTACTCGTGACAGGATAGGCGCAATAATCCGCGGCGTAATAGGCCGCCGGACGATGGTTGCCAGAAAAGCCGATACCGCCAAATGGTGCTGCGCTGGATGCGCCGTTGGTGGGCCTGTTCCAGTTTACGATGCCAGCCCGAATATTGGCCCAGAAGCGGTTATACTGCTGTGGTTCGCCGCCGATCAGCGATGCCGACAGGCCGAAGCGTGTGTTGTTCGCCTCCGCAATCGCTTCATCGAAATCGTCCACTTTAATCACCTGCAGCAGCGGTCCGAACAATTCCACATCGGGGCGTTCGGCCATGGCAGTCGTGTCGATGATCGCGGGCGAGAGGAAGGGCTTGTCATCGGACAATCGGCGCATATGGCTGATTGCCTTGCCGCCGTTGGATAGCAAATAGAGGAAACTTTCCGTCAACTGGTCGGCCGTGTCGTTGTCGATCACCGTGCCCATGAACGGCTGCGGCTCGTCAAATGGTGCGCCCACGATGATCCGGCTGGCCAGCGTTTTGACTGCGGCAATGGCCTCGTCATACATCGATGCCTTCACGATCAGCCGTCGTCCGGCGGTGCAGCGTTGCCCGGCGGTGGTGAAGGCCGACTGGATAATCAGCGCGGCAGCATCGGCAATCTTGGGCGTATCCCACAGCACGATGGGATTGTTGCCGCCCATTTCCAGGGCCACGATCTTGCGAGGATCGGTAGCCAGCTTGCGATTGATCGCAATGCCGACCTGGGCAGAACCGGTAAACAGCACGCCGTCCACGCCCTGATGCGCCACCAGCGCCTTGCCCTCGTCAGGTCCGCCGATCAGACATTGCACCAGATCTTCGGGGATGCCGGCCCTGGCAAAATAGCTCACCAGCTTTTGCCCCACGGCCGGGGTTTTTTCCGATGGTTTGAAGACGATGGCATTGCCCGCGATCAGGGCAGGGATGATGTGCCCGTTGGGAAGATGCGCTGGGAAGTTGTACGGCCCCAGTACGGCCATCACGCCATGCGGTTTGTGCCGCAACGCCGCCGTGCCCTGCAGCGCGCTGTCCAGCTTTCGCTGGCCGGTGCGATCGGCATAGGCCTTTACCGAGATATCGACCTTGGCGATGACCGCGGCGACCTCTGTACGCGCTTCCCACATGGGCTTGCCCGTTTCGCGGGCGATCAGTTCGGCAAATGCTTCCTGATCCTTCTCGACCTGGATCGCGAAGCGACGGACAAGCTCTATCCGCCGGGACAGGGATTCTGCCGCCCATGCTGGCCATGCACGCCGCGCACGATCAACAAGTTCATCGACATCACCGTGCATGGCGCGCCACAATTCGTTGCCCGACGCGGGCTCGTAAGAGATCAATTCTGAATTATAGGACAAGGCGTCGCGCCCTTCGTTAAAAAGTTTGTGTCGCGAGCCTTACAGAAAGTAACGCGCCTGCGCAAAGTGGGGGTTAACGAGCAGAGTTAAACCCCCCTTAGTGTAGTGATCTGTGAGCGAACAAGGGGCGCGGTGCATTGCGGTGGCGGATCGAATCAGGCCGCGTGGCCGGGCGGCTTTGGCGCTTGGCCAAGGGCATCACCCATCCGCCTGATGCGTGCCACTTTCGCTTCCAGCGGTGCCCAATCATCCCGCTCTGCAATGGCGGACCAGAGTGTTTCCACCTCGTCGATCAGCATGCTTTCCGGTTGCCCGTCACACCAGTAGTCGTGGCTGGAATCGAGCGGCTCGTAATCCTTCAGCACACCGGCCAGGGCGCCGTGCGCACCGCTGCCCCCGCGGTGGCTGTAAAAGAATACGTCCGGTCCCATCTTGCCCTCGCGCATCACCCCTTCAGCAGCGTTTATGACGGCGGCATCCTTTTCCAGCCCGCGCGAAGCTATGCCCAGACGCCAGCAGAAGCGTCGAGCCATCGCGGCATGATACAGCGGTCCAAACCGTTCCAGCGCGGCGACCAGCGGCTCTGCTTCCACCAATGGGCGAAGCGCAATGGCAAGTTGGCCCAGGTTCCAGCGAATTGCTTCTGGCTGGCGGCCAAAGGCGTAAAGGCCCGTCTGGTCGAAATAGGCGGCGGTAAAACCGGGATCCCACGCGGGCAGCCAGCGCCACGGGCCATAGTCGAAGCTTTCGCCGGTAATGTTCATGTTGTCAGTATTCAGCACGCCGTGGACGAAGCCTGCCACCATGTAACTGGCGGCAAGATCGGCCATCCGCTCCGTCACCTGGTGCATCAGCACGATGGCGGGATGATCGCGTCCCGGCGCGTCCTCGGGCGGTTGCGTGCCGGGATAGGTGGCAAGGCAATAGTCGACGAGACGGGCGAGGTGATCGTGCTCCTCCAGGGCCATCAGCCGCTGGAAACTGCCGATGCGGATATGGCCGTGGCTGAGGCGCACCATCACTGCAGAGCGGGTAGGCGAAGGCTCGTCCCCGCGCTCCAGCGCTTCGCCCGTCTCGATAATGGATAAGGTTTTGGACGTATTCGCCCCCAGCGCCTCCAGCATCTCGGTAGCCAGGATTTCGCGCACCCCGCCTTTAAGCGTCAGGCGCCCATCCGCAGTGCGGCTGTAAGGCGTTGTGCCGCTGCCCTTGGTGCCGCAGTCGAGCAGTCGACCGCCTGCGTCGCGCATCTGGGCGAACAGGAAACCCCGCCCGTCGCCGATCTCGGGATTGTAATGGCGGAACTGGTGGCCGTGATATCGCAGGGCCAGCGGCTGCGGCAGATTGTCAGGCAAAGGTGCGAACGCGCCGAAATGGCGCACCCATTCCCCGTCGGACAGGGATTCAAGGCCCACTGCCTTGTCCCAGCGTTCATTGCGGAAGCGCAGCGTATGCTGCGGAAACTCTGCCGCCGTCACGGGGTCAGCCAGAAAATCTGCCACCTCCTCGATTTGTGTGTCGGGAGTGTACTTGGCCGGTTGCGGTTCGTGTCGCATGCATCCATTAGTGGCGCTTCGCATGGCCTGCTGCAAGGCAGGTAACGCAAAGGGACATAATTTGAGCGACGCCGCCTACTCGGTTGGTACATGGCAAAGCGCCGAGGGGCTTGGCCTGCAATACCGCGATTATCCGGGCCGGGACGACCGCCCGCCGATCCTGTGCATACCCGGCCTGACCCGCAATGCCCGCGATTTCGAGCCTGTTGCAGAAGCCTTCGCCGGTGAATGGCGCGTGATCTGTCCGGATCTGCGCGGGCGGGGAGAAAGTGATTACGCCAAGGATCCGTCAAGCTATACGCCCGCCACTTACGAGCAGGACGTGTCTGCCCTGATAGAGCAGGCCGAATTGGGGAAAGTGTTGGCCATCGGCACTTCGCTGGGCGGAATCGTCACCATGCTGTTGGCGCAGGCCGATGCAAGCAGGCTGGCGGGGGCGGTCATCAACGATATTGGCCCCGTGGTTGAAGAAGACGGGCTGGAGCGTATTCGCGATTACGTGGGGCAGGGCCGCAGCTATCCCACGTGGATGCACGCGGCATGGGCGATGAAGGACAGCGCTTCCCACGTCTATCCCGCCTACGGTATCGAGGAATGGCTGCGCTATACCAAGCGCC
>JBASBA010000513.1:0-6487 GCA_049650885.1 Alteraurantiacibacter sp.
GCTGCCGGGACAGTGGTGATGACTGAAAGCGAGGTGAGCGCGATCACCACAGCGGCAACGGCGGCGAGGCTATTTTGAAGCAGGTTTGACATTTATCGATCTCCTTGATTGCGTTTGTTGATAAACGATATGCAGAGATCGAATGTTATTGTCAATCGATAATATTGAAAAACGATATAACACTTATCGTTTAACGCAATGAAGAACGTCAAAAAGCCTTTCATGCCAAGAACTTGCGGAATGAAGACCCAGAAAAAATGCGCCGCAGCTCTCGCCGCGACGCACGTTGTCTTGTCTCTGACTAAATCGCGAAAAGACGCGAATCACCCTAGTCGAGCGGAAGGGCCGCGATAATATCTGCCCAGCTTGCCAGCTTGAAGTTCTGCGCGGCGGGCGGATTGACGCCATCCTGCGCCACGAACAATCCCTGCGGATAGTCGGGGCCAAAGCTCTGGGTGCTCAGCGCGATACCATCGGTTTCTTCGGTGGCACCAAAGGTGCCTGCTCCGATGGCAAAACGCCCGAGCGGAGCCATACCCGGCAGTGAATACACGGCATAGGCATTGTCGCCCTGGCTGGATGCGACCAGATAGCCGCCGTCGGTCCCCATTGGCGCAATCGCCAGCCCTTCGACATCGGCAACCAGATATCGGTTGTCTATCGCGGCGACGAGTTCTCCCTGCGTTGCTCCAGCGCGGAAACGCCAGATACCCGCCACCTCCTCGCCGACGTAGAGTGTGCCATCGCGATCGTCATAGACACAGCCTTCCGGTTGGGTCGGCACAGACATTTCGCGCACCAGTGTCGCTTGCGGGGTTTCTCCGGCAGACAAAGGCGCAATCTCATATTCGCGCAAGGTGCCATCCTTGATGACGGCCAATGCCTTTAACGATCCATGCTGGCCGAGGCAGAAGCCGTAACCCTCGCCCGGCCCGCTGGGGATACGCCCCAGCGGCGTCAGTTCACCGCTGGCGGTATCCAGTGTGAACGTGGAGATATGTGAATTTGCCGGGTCGATCCGGTCACTGGCGGCCACGAATACCGTGCCATCGTCCAGCGTCACCAGATCCACATTGTTGACCGCGCCTGCATCGGCAAAGCTGCGCACCTGCCCATCAAGGCCGTAAACATAAAGGCCCGCCTTCTTGTCGGTGGCCACGATCAGGCTTTGCTGCGGATTTGCGGCATTGTGCCAGATTGCCGGATCGTCCGCCGCATCCTCGTTCGCAGTGCCAACCGGCTCTGTCTCACCTTTGGCGATGACCGGGACTGGCGGCAGGCCCGTAGGCATGGAGGTACAGCCTGCAAGCAGGGCCGCTGTCGTTATAGCTATGGCTGAAATGCGCATCAGAAGGTTACCTTCACGCCGCCCTTGAAGGTGCGGCCGTAGATTTCGTATTGATAGTTGTTCTGCCGCCCGCCCACGGTGTTGTAGGCGAAGTATTCGGCATCGGTCAGATTAACGGCCTCGACGAAGATCTGGACGCCCTGGGTTACGGTTAAGCGCGCGCTGGCATCAAGCTGGAAATGGCTGTCGACCATACGGTACTCTGCCGGATCGCCGCCCAGTTCATCCAGGTAATCGTCACGATATGTGCCTGCAAGGCGCAGGCTGACCGGGCCTTTTTCATAACCCAACACGCCGTTCAAAGTGTGCTTGCTGCTGGCAGGCAGCGGGATTTCGCGCGTGTCACCGCCGAACCCCTGCCCGAACAGATCTACCGCATTGTCGGAGATTATCGCGGTGGCATCGGTATAGGTGTAGTTGGCCTGCGTGATGAAGCCGTTAAAGGGGGCGGGCAGCATGTCCCAATGCATGGCAAAGCCTAGCTCTACGCCCCACACTTCGGCGCTGTCGCCATTCACCGGAATTTCCGCCTCGTTGAAGGGGATGCCATTGAAAGCCAGCAATTCCGCTGGGTCGATATCGCCATTACCGTCCAGGTCTTCGGCCTCGTATGCGACCGTGACGATGTAGTCGGAGATATCCTTGTAGAACAGGCCTGCGCTGATCGCGCCATTGCCAGCGAAGTAATATTCGACGCCTGCGTCCAGGTTCCAGGCCTTGTAGGGCTTCAGGTTGGGGTTGCCGAATTCGCCTTCCACCTCGTCATCATCATTACGCTCCGTGATGAAACGCGGGGCGAGTTGCGAGAAGCCGGGGCGAACAAGGCTGCGGTAGCCTGCTGCGCGCAGCACCAGATCGTCCACCGGCTCGAACCGCACGTTCAGGCTGGGCAGCCAGAAGCCGTAATTGGCAGGCGTGGTCTGCGGGGTAACGATGACAGTATCGTCCGTCGCGGTGCTGCCATCCGGCAGCGTGCCGTCTTCTTCCACCAGCAGGGTAAAATTGCCCACGATATCTGTCTGCGTGTGCTCGTAGCGCACGCCGCCGATCACGGTCAGGCTGTCACTTTCCCAGCGGCCCAGCAGGTAGCCCGCGTAAATGTCTTCCTGAATGTTGTAATCCTGCGCCGCGCTGTTGAACAGGCTGTCGGCTTCCTGCAGCTCGAAGCTGTCAAAATTGTCGAAGAAGAAGTCGGTTGCGCCGGTGTAGCTGGCCACGGGTCCGATATCGGTGATGCGGTAGGTCTGCTCTCCCACCACATCGGCCAGCGTGAGACCGTCCAGTTCGTAGAAGCGGATTTCCCCATCATAGCCCTTTTCGCGCCAGCGGCCCTTGAGGCCGGTCTGGAGAGAGAACACACCATCGTCGGAGGCAAACTCGCGCGCCACATCCAGGCGGGCCGAGTATTCCGTGTCTTCGGCATCGGAAAGCTGCGTCAGTTCGATGTCTTTCAGCCCGTAGGTTGAGGCATCGAAGAAATCGTCCACGCCGGTGACGGAATAGAGCGGTATGCGCGGGTTGGAATAATCGACGGTGGTGACCAGACCTTCGCCTTCGAACTCGCGTTCGAACTGCGCGGGATCGACGCTGTTGTTCTCTGACTCGCTCGATTGTGCCCAGCTGCCCATGTATTCGATGGTCCACGGGCCGGTGCTGGTCTCACCGCCGAAGCTGAAGGAATAGATTTCCTGCCGCTCGAAGCGGTCCTTCACGTCGCGCTCCACCGTGATCGCATATTCCTCGCCCGGATCGGACGGGTCGGCATCGGCAAAGCTGGCGGTCTGCCCGCTGCCGGTGACGAACGCATCGCCAAAGTCGAAGGTGGTGCGGCGGCGAAATTCCTGATCGTCAAACCGGCTGTAAAGGCCACGAACGTAAAGGTCCGTGGTGTCGGATGCGCGGATATCGAAACCCAGCGATGCACTGATCCGCTCTCGCTCCACATCGTAATCGCGATATTCCAGATCTTCGGAGTAAACGAGGCCATCGTCCTCTTCCCAGCCGTCCGCCTCGATATTGTCGGTTTCGAAGAAGCGGTTGTAATAGCTCAGCCCGCCCGAAACGCCCAGATTGTCTGCCAGTCGATAGGCGAAATTGATGCTGGCCTTGGGATTAAGCTCCTCGGCATATTCATTGTAGCTGCCTTCGGCCGAAAGCGTCACGAAATTGCCGCGCCGGTCAAAGGCGGAAACGGTGTTTATCGCGATGCTGGCCCCGATGGTGTCGCCGTCCATATCGGGCGTCAGCGATTTCTTGACCTCGATGCTTTCGATGATGTCGCTGGCAATTACATCCAGCGCCACGGCCCGGATATCACCTTCGGGCGAGGGCAGGCGAACGCCGTTGATGGATGTGGCGTTCAGGCTGGGGTCGAGCCCGCGCACCGCCACGAAGCGGCCTTCGCCCTGATCGTTCAGCACATTGATGCCGGGCAGGCGGCGCAGGCTTTCGGCCACGTTCTGATCGGGAAACTGCCCGATTGCATCGCGGGTCAGCACGTCCACGATGGTGTCGCTGCCGTATTTGCGGGACAATGCGTTCGCCTGGTTGGCGCGCTGGCCATAGACGAGAATGTTGGCAGCATCATCGCCGCCCAGCATGAAATTGGCCATAACCGCGCCTTGCGCGGGCACTTCCACCGTCTGCACCTTGGTCGGCACGCCGATAAAGCGCGCCTCTATCGTCCAGCTGCCTTCGGGAATGTCCGTCAGCCGGAAAGAGCCGTCGCACTGGGTCGTGACCGATCGGTTAAGCTCAGGTATGCGGACCACGGCCGATTGCAGGGCCACGGTGTCGGTTTCGTCGATCACAACGCCGGTGACATCTCCGGCCAGCGCCGGCGAGGCGGCAAGGGCGACGGTAGCTATGCTGGCAGAGCCGAGCAGACGAACAATATTCATGCAAATAACCTCCGAATTCGTATTTCGAAGGCCGCGCTAGGAGCGCTGCATTACAGTCGTTGGTCTTAGCGGTTACGCATCGGTGACACTGTCATGACAGGTTAAAGACGTTGCAACATGGCCACGCCCCGCAGGCGCAAAGCTTACCCTCCTGCCAGCAGGCTGGCGTTGCCGCCCGCAGCAGTGGTGTCGATCGTCGTCACCCGTTCCGTGGCAAAGCGCGTCACGTAATGCGGACCACCCGCCTTGGGACCGGTGCCCGACAATCCTTCACCGCCAAACGGCTGGCTGCCGACCACTGCGCCGATCTGGTTGCGATTTACGTAGAAATTGCCGACCTTGGCCCGCGCTTCTACGAAATGTCGCGTCTCGTCGATGCGGCTGTGCAGGCCCAGCGTCAGGCCGTAACCAGTCGCGTTGATGTCATCCAGCACCTTGCCCATGCTGCCCGCGGCAAATCGGCAGACATGCAGGATGGGGCCGAACTGTTCTTCATCCAGATCAAGGATGGAACCTATCTCGACGATGGTGGGCGAGAAGAAGTGGCCCTTCTCGCACTCAGTGGGCATCGAGCGGCGCCAGACGGGGAAACCGTCCTCGATCATTTCAGCGACGTGATCCTGCAATTTCTCGCGGGCCTCGGCGTCGATCACCGGGCCAAGATCAGTCTCGAGATTTGCCGGATCGCCGATCACCAGCGCCTTGAACGCGCCCTTGATCATTTCCAGCATTTCGTCGGCCACGTCTTCCTGCAGATACAGCACGCGAAGCGCAGAACAGCGCTGGCCCGCACTCTGGAAAGCGGATGCGATCACATCGCGCGTCACCTGCTCGGGCAGGGCGCTGGAATCCACGATCATGCAGTTCATCCCGCCGGTCTCCGCGATCAGCGTGCCGATGGCACCTTCGCGCGCGGCGAGGGAGCGATTGATGGCGTGCGCCGTGCCGGTGGATCCGGTGAAGGCTACGCCGCTGATGCGCGGATCGGAGGTAAGCGCAGCGCCCACCTTGCCATCGCCGGGCACCAGTTGCAGAACATCCCTGGGGATGCCCGCTTCGTGGCACAGGTCTATCGCCAGTGCAGCGATCAGCGGGGTTTGTTCGGCAGGCTTTGCGAGGACGGTGTTGCCTGCTGCCAATGCCGCAGCGGCAGGGCCCATAAAAATCGCCAGCGGAAAATTCCACGGGCTGATCGTGGCAAACACGCCGCGGCCGTGCAGGCGCAAAAGGTTCTGCTCGCCGGTCGGGCCGGGCAATGGCTGCGGCGCGGTGAAAAGCATCCGCGCCTCGCACGCATAATAGCGCAGGAAATCCACCGCTTCGCGCACTTCCAGCACGCCATCCAGCATGGTCTTGCCCGCCTCGCGGCGGCACAGGTCCATGAACCGTGCCATGTTGTCTTCCAAGAGGTCCGACGCCTTGATCAGCAGGTCTGCCCGCGCCTGACCGCCCAGCGCATCCCACATTGGCTGCGCCGCGACGGCGCGCGACATGGCAAGGTCCAGATCGCGCTCGCTCGCCATGATCTGGTGGCCCACGATCTTGCCCGTCTGAGGCGCGTGGACTTCGATCATCTCCCCATCCACATCGGCCATCAGGGTGGGGCGCGCTACCGGATGATCCTGGCGCCAATGGGCCAGCTGCTCGCGCAGTTCCGCCATTTCGGGTGGGTGCGCCAGGTCCACACCCATTGAATTGCGGCGGTTGGGATAGATATCGATCGGCAGCGGAATGGTGGGATTGCGATAGGGCTGGCACGCGGCCAGATCGCTGACCGGGTTGGTCACCAGTTCGCCCACCGGCACATCGGCATCGGCCATGCGGTTGACGAAGGAGCTGTTGGCGCCATTTTCCAGCAGGCGGCGCACGAGGTACGCCAGCAATTCCTTGTGCCCGCCCACGGGTGCATAAATGCGCACTGGCGTTTGCTTGTCGCCTTCGATCCGGGCGAGCGAACCGTAGATGTCTTCTCCCATGCCGTGCAGACGCTGAAATTCGAACGGTGTGTCCCCGGCCATCGCCTTGATCGCGCCGATGGTATAGGCGTTGTGCGTGGCAAAGGCGGGGAAGATAGAATCTTCCGCCTTCAGAAGCTCTGCCGCGCAGGCGAGGAAGGACACGTCGGTTCCCACTTTGCGGGTGAAGACCGGATAATCCGTGTGGCCGCCCACCTGGCTCAGCTTGATCTCGGCGTCCCAATAGGCGCCCTTCACCAGCCGCACGAACAGGCGGCGGCCAT
>JBASBA010000514.1:0-1549 GCA_049650885.1 Alteraurantiacibacter sp.
TTGTCGTTCGCGAGGTGGATGAGGGCGGCGCGGCGCCGGCCGCCGGCGATGACGCCCCAGAGCTTGCCGGTCTTCTGGACGATCAGCGGGTTCAGAAGGCCCAGCGTCGCGATCGAGGCGGCGAGGCTCGCGATGTCGGCGGCGTCAAAGGTCTCGGGCGCGCCCGCGCGGGCGTTCAGCTCGTGCAGCACCAGATCCTTGATGGCGATCTCGGTGTCGGTCAGCTCGGGTGTCTTGGTCATCGGGAGGGTCTCCTGTGCGTCTTTCCCCGGCCTCATGGCCGCACACGAAAAAAGGCCCCCTTTTATCTTTCCTTTGAGACGTCAACGCTCGCGGAACGTCTCCCCGGAGAGCCTGCGGTGTGGGATGTCCGGGTGGGGACTGGGCCGTCGGCCCCCGGGCTTCTCAGGGCCGAGAGGGAGTTGGGCCGGTCCCCGATTATGGTTTGGGCCTGAACAGATGGAGGGGAGTCTTCGATGTCCCGAATAAAAGGAAAGGCGAACACTGATCATGAGCAGCCGGACAGACCGGTCGCCGGCATCGACGTTAGTAAGGGGTATCTCGACGTGTGCCTGCGTCCCTCCAGGGATCGGTTCAGGGTCAAGAACAACACAGCGGGTCTGAAGGAGCTGCGAGATCGCTGTCTGGCTTCCTCGGCAGGCTTGGTTGTGATGGAAGCGACGGGACGCTATCACCGCGCAGCCCATGCCTGCCTGCATGAAGCGGGTATCCCTGTTGCCGTCATCAATCCTTACCGCACCCGGCGGTTCGCCGATGTCCTGGGACGTCTTGCCAAGACCGACGAGATCGACGCTGAAGTCCTTGCGGAGTTTGCGGCAGTCATGAAGCCCGCGCCGACGGAGCCACCTTCCGAGATGATGGCGCGGATCACGGAGATCATTGTCGCCCGGCGTCAGGTGATCGACGAACGTCTAGCGCTTGAAAGTCAGCGGTCACAGACAACGCTGGATCTCGTGAAAGATCAGCTCGACGAACGGATCGCGCTTTGCCGCCGGCAGTGCAAGGTCCTCGATGCCGAGCTGCTCGATGCCATCCGGTCGGAGCCGGCGATCGCGCGGCGCTACGTGATCCTGACCTCGATCCCCGGCATCGGACCGACAACGGCGGCAACGCTGCTGTCGGAAATGAAAGAGCTGGGGAACGCCAACGCCGCCGAGATCGCAGCATTGGCGGGCGTCGCGCCGATGAACCGGGATTCCGGCGCCTTGCGAGGTCGAAAGATGATCCGAAGTGGCCGGATCGTCGCTCGGAACACCCTCTATATGGCGGCGGTGGTCGCGGTTCGCTGGAACCGGGATCTCACAGCCTTCTACGGTCGGCTCCGACAGGCGGGCAAACCGTTCAAGGTCGCGATTACCGCCGCCATGCGAAAGCTCCTGCTGCTCGCAAACATTTTGCTGAAGGAGGATCGAGCCTGGTCGCCGACTCCGCCTTGACGTGGTGCTGGCAGGGTGGGACTTTCCGGAAATCGGCGCCACAATCGGAGCGTCGACGTGGTATCGGTCGGTCAATCGGACCGCTGGTCAAG
>JBASBA010000515.1:0-6124 GCA_049650885.1 Alteraurantiacibacter sp.
ACAGGCGACCCGCCTCCACGTTCTTTGCCACCAGTTCATCCAGACCCGGCTCGAAAATCGGGATCTCGCCGTTCAGCAGCGCGTCGATTTTCGACTGATCCTTGTCGACGCAGATCACCTCGTGACCGAAATCAGCAAAACAGGCTCCCGACACCAAGCCTACATAACCTGTGCCAATCATTACTATACGCATGGAATCTCCAAAACTCGTCCGCCAGACTTCGTGAAGTCTGTTACGAGCAAAACCCTGACATTTATTAAGTTACCGGCGGTCAACCGCGCCCGCGATAAGGGGCCACACCCTGATCCGGCAGCCACAGGGATTCGGGCGGCGCGCCGCTTTGCCAGAAAACGTCGATCGGGATGCCGCCACGCGGATACCAGTAACCACCGATGCGCAGCCAGCGCGGCTGCATCTCTTCAAACAGGCGCTGCCCGATGCCAACCGTCACATCTTCATGAAAACCATTATGATTGCGGAACGCGCCCAAGAACAGCTTCAGGCTCTTGCTTTCCACGATGGTTTCGCCGGGTGTATAGTCAATCACGAGATGCGCGAAATCGGGCTGGCCGGTTACCGGGCAGAGCGAGGTGAACTCAGGCGCCGCAAACCGCACCAGATACAGGGCGCCTTTGCGCGGATTGGGGACATAATCCAGCACTGCGTCTTCCGGAGAAGCGGGCAAGGCGCTGGTCTGGCCCAGATGGAGCGGATTAACCGAATTGTCTGTGTCTGTCATGGCCTGCCAGATGGCGCGAGATGGCCAGCAGTGCAAGCGCACATAGCCCCCCGCAACACGTGCGGCCATTTACGAATGGGGTGGCACAGGTTAGGCCGCTGCGATGAATTCCCTCGTTTCGACCCATTGGCTCGCCGCTCAGCCAGACGACGCGCAGGATCTGGTTATACTGGATGCGTCCTCACACCTTCCCATGGCCGGACGTGATCCCCTTGCGGAATATCGGAAGGCGCACATTCCGGGCGCCCGCTTCATGGATTTGAAGAACCTCGTCGATCCTGACGGCGCGGTGATGGCTGCCCTGCCCACCCGTGCCCAGTTCGACGCGCATATGGGGCGGTTGGGTCTGCGCAAGACAGACTGCGTGGTTCTTTACGACAACAGCATCATGCGCACGTCCGCCCGCGCATGGTTCATTTGCCGGCTTTACGGCCTATCACACATGGCCATCCTAGATGGCGGGATGCAGAAATGGCTGGCCGAAGGGCGGGCAGTGGAAGATGGCTGCGCCGAGTTTGCCTCAACTCCCTTCACCTCGACCGGAGGCAGAGGATCCTTGCTCACCAAAGCCGACGTGCTTGCCAATCTGGATACGCAGGCGGAGCAGGTGGTGGATGCACGCGACAACCCGCGCTTTACTGGTAAGGAGCCGGACTTCCGGCCTGAAATAGCCCCCGGTCATATACCCGCATCCTTCAATGTGCCGTTCGACCACGTTTTGAACGATGACGGTACATTCAAGGATGAGGCTGGCCTGCGCGCGGCATTCACGCAGGCCGGGGTTGATCCTGACCGCCCGATCATCACCAGTTGCGGCAGCGGCGTAACGGCATCGGTGCTGTTGTTCGCTCTGGATATTCTCGGCCAAGAGAAAGCGGCCCTTTATGATGGTAGCTGGACCGATTGGGGCAGCGATCCTGACACACCGAAGCAAATCGGGCCAGGTAGCGGTGCCACCGTCACAGGAGCTATTGCATGAGCGGCAAGGATCACAAGCCGGGCACTCGCCTTGTCGAGGCGGGGCGCAAACGGGAGTGGACCAGCATTCCTGGCAATACCGGCCGCGTTGTCAGTCCGCCGGTGTGGCGCGCCAGCACGCATCTGTACGAGAATTGCGAAGACCTGGCGCAAGGCCGACCGAACGAGAATGGCCATTTCTACTACGGCCGTCGCGGCGGCCCTACGCAGTGGGCCCTTGCCGATGCGCTGACCAGGCTCGAAAAGGGCGCGGACGGAACGGAGCTTTTTCCCAGCGGTGTTGCCGCGATCGCCTGTACGCTGATGGCATTGCTGCGTCCCGGTGACGAGCTGCTGGTGACGGACAATGCCTACGAGCCCACGCGCAATATTGCGCTCTCGATGCTGAAACAGTTCGGCATCACCGCCAGACCGTTTGATCCGCTGAAGCCGGAGAGGCTGGCTGACTTGATCGGTGCGAACACGAAGGCGGTGATGCTGGAAAGCCCCGGCAGCCTGACGCTGGAGGTGTGCGACATTCCCGCTCTTGCCGCGATAGCCCGCCAGCACAAGCTGCTGTCCATCATCGACAACACCTGGGCCACGCCGCTTGGTTTCCCCGCACTGGAACACGGCTGCGACGTATCGGTGATGAGCCTGACCAAGCATGTTGGCGGACATTCCGATGTGATGATGGGCAGCGCCACTGCGGCAAAGCCGGTCATCAACCGGATCAGGCGGCAGGCACAGTTCATGGGGCAGGTCGTCTCTCCCGATGATGCCGCCCTCGCCCTTCGCGGCCTGCGCACGATGGAGGTGCGGCTGAAGCATTCAACTGCGACAGCCGTGGCCGTTGCAAGATGGCTTTGCGATCAGCCCGCCGTTTCAGCGGTGCTGTGTCCCATGCTTCCCGGCGTACCGGGGCATGATCTGTGGCAACGGGATTTTTCAGGCGGATGCGGGCTTTTCAGTTTCGTGCTGACAGAAGGGGTAGACGCCGTAGCCCGAGCCCGGTTCATCGATTCGCTGGAATTGTTCGGCATCGGCTTTAGCTGGGGCGGGTTTGAGAGCCTTGCGATCCCTTTTGATCCCGCACCTGTGCATACCTTGCGGCCCTGGCCGCCGGAAATTGACGAGGGCAGCGGGCTTGGCGTGCGCCTCTCTATCGGGTTAGAAGACGCCAGCGACCTGATCGGCGATCTAGCCACTGGTCTGGACGCGATCGGAGTTTCATGAGCGCGACGAATATTTCAATACCTGAGTCGGAAAGCTCTGCCGAGGCGCAGCCCAATCCCGATGCCGTGACATTGCGCAACCCGCAAACGGGCGAACCGATCCTCGATCCGGAGACGGGCGAACCGCTGATGGGCGTTCCGTTCGAGCAGGATGCAGTGATGATACTGGATCCCGAAACGGGCGAACCCATCATCGATCCCGACACGGGCGAGCCGCTGATGGCAATTCCCGATGGGATCGAAACGCCCGCTCCTGAACCGGTGACTGAAATCACAACCTCGGACGATCTGCGCGAGGCAGTGAACGAACGCAGCGAAACCGTGGGCGGCATCGTCGATACGCTCGATAGTGCCAGGGTCGAAGTTGGCTCCATCAGCTTCTCTATGTGGGATGCGGTGGTGCTGATGCTGGTCATTGCACTCGTGCTGTTCGTCGCCTGGGGTGTCACACGCCTTAGCCGCTATGCCTTGCGGCGGATGACGAAGCTGGACAGTTCGCAACGGCTGCTGTCCGAGAAGATTTCCACGATCGTCATCTGGGCCGTGGCCTTCCTGATCGGGATAGACCTGTTGGGCATCGACCTGACGGCTCTGGCCGTGTTTTCGGGTGCGTTCGGCCTTGCCATTGGTTTCGGCTTGCAGAAGACCTTTGGTAATCTGATCGCCGGCATCATCCTGCTGATGGACAAGTCGATCAAACCGGGTGACGTGATTTCCGTGGCGGATTCGGCGGGTAACGAAGGGTTCGGGCAGATCCGCAAGATCGGCATTCGCGCCATTTCAGTGGTGACGCGGGACCAGACCGAATATCTGATTCCGAACGAAAACCTGATGATTAACCAGGTGGTCAACTGGTCCTACAGCTCGCGGGATGTGCGGGTGAAGGCCCCTGTCGGCGTGGCTTATGACAGCGATCTCGATCTTGTGGAAAAGCTGCTTTACAAGGCGGTGGAGGAAACTCCGCGCATCCTCAACACGCCAAAGGCACGCGTGAACATCATGGCTTTCGGAAACAGTTCGGTCGATTTCGAACTGCGCTTCTGGATCCGCGATCCCGAAGGCGGCCTCGCCAATATCCGTTCCGACGTGTACAAGCGGATCTGGCAGTTGTTCAAAGAAAACAACATCGAAATCCCATTCCCGCAGAACGATGTCAACTTGCGCCGGAATGAGCCGTTCGACCAACTCGTAGCGGCTATCGGTCAGCGTCTGGAAGACAATTCCACGAATGGTTGATTATGACCGACCAGTCGGTTTCGATACCTTAACCCCCTGTGGTATACCCTTGGCCAGAGACGAGGGTCATGACGCATTATCTGGGTATCATTACCGCCTATGGTGCGGTCGCCGTGATGGCGTGGCTGGCGGCCATGCTGTATCCACGCCTGATCCCGGCTTCCGCGGCAATGGATTACAAAAGTCGCTGGCGGCAGGCGGGGTTTTTTCTCGTCGCAGTCGCCGCGTCTTTCGCCATTGCCGGAATGAACAGGCGCGGCCTGCTGTTATCAGCAGGCAGCCTGGCGGCAGGGCTGGCTATGCAATTGATCGCATCGCTGCCTCTCCTCGCGTTCATTGCGATACAGCGCAACCGTTCCGCAATTCTGGTTCCGCAGAAAAGCAATCTGAGATCGCTGGCGATTGGCGTGGGCGTGGCGGTTCTGGCTGTCGCGGCCTACTTTTTGTCGACCGGGCGCTGGGAGGGGCTGCCTTTGCTGGCCCAGACCGCGTCGTCGGGCGAGGCGATCACCATCGCGCTGCGCACGGTGCTGCGCTGCGTGCTCGTAGCGGCTTTCCTTGCGCTGGTGGCGGACGGCTGGTCAATCAGGGCCGCGCTTGGCATTGCCTCTCTGGCCATCGCTGCAACGCAGGTGCCGTCTCTTCTTGCAGACGGATTCACGATCGGATGGCTGGGTATGCTGGTGATGCATGTCGCGCTGGTTACCGGGCTGCTGTCTGCCATTTACGTCACGCGGAACATCGTGTGGTTCTGGCCGGTATTCTTCGCCCTGAACCTGCTGCAATTTGCCACTGCCTGAGGGCCCGCTAAAGCTGATCTAGGGCACCGCCAAAGCATTCTCACTGGCAGACCAACCTTGCGGCGCGCATCTGTGTGTCATGGAAAAAGGCACGATTTATCTGGTGGGCGCAGGTCCTGGCGACCCCGATTTGCTGACACTTCGCGCGGCTCGACTGATCGAAAGCGCGATGCTGATCGTTCATGACGGGCTGGTCGACAAGGCGATCCTTGCGATGTCGCGCAAGGATGCAACGCTGGTGTCCGTTGCCAAGCAGCGATCGAAGCACACGCTGCCTCAGGGTGATATCAATGCCCTGCTGGTAAGAGAAGCCGTGGCCGGTCGCACAGTCTTGCGGTTGAAGGGTGGCGATCCGTTCGTATTCGGGCGCGGTGGGGAGGAAATGGAAGCGGCGCAAGCTGCCGGCGTGGCTGTGGAAGTTGTGCCCGGCATCAGCGCCGCAAACGGTGCCGCAGCCGCCAGCGGAATTGCCCTTACCCACCGCGAGGATGCCAGCATCGTCAGCTTCGTGGCAGGACAGTGCAAGGGTCTGGCCGATCAGGACTGGGCCGGCCTTGCCGGCAAGGGCCGTACCCTGGTGATCTACATGGGCGTGAAAACCGCTCCGCAGATCTCAGAAAAGCTGATGGAAGACGGGCTGGCGCCGGACATGCCCGTTGCCGTGATCGAAAAAGCCTGCCGCGCCGACATGCGCGTGCTGCGCGGTCCGCTGGCCGGTTTGCCCGACATGGTGGAGCGTGAGGCGGTAGAAAGCCCTGCCCTGATCATCATCGGCCACGTTACCGCGCGTGCGAATGCTGCGCTTGTTCAACTCGCAGAGGAAGCTGCACTGTGAAGATTCTTACCGGAAATGACCTTAACTCCGGCGCTGTCGTATGGTGGGATGGCCAGGGATGGTCGACCAACATTACCGACGCCGTCGATGCCGGTGACGATGCGGAAAGCATCATCGCCACCGAAGATGCGGAGCGGCGTGTCAACGCCGCCTACGCCATTCAAGCCGAGCAGACCGAGGACGGCCCTCGCCCGGCACACATCAAGGACCGCGTGCGCGCACTCGGTCCTACCATTCGCCCCGATCTCGCCGTGCCTGCGGCAGAGAAGATGGGCTGGGACTGGGTAATCTGACATGTATCAATATGACCAATACGACCAG
>JBASBA010000516.1:0-6613 GCA_049650885.1 Alteraurantiacibacter sp.
CCTTCGTCTATCCCCTGTCGGACGGCAGCGGCGATATCCGCGTGTCGACCACGCGGCCCGAAACCATGCTGGCCGATATGGCCGTGGCCGTGCATCCTGACGATCAGCGTTACAAGGATCTGGTGGCGCGCGGCGCGACCGTGAAACTGCCAATCACGGGCCGCGAAATTCCCATCGTGGCGGATGAACACGCCGATCCCGAACTGGGTTCGGGCGCGGTGAAGATAACGCCGGGGCATGATTTCAACGATTTCGAGGTGGGGAAGCGCGCCGGTATTGCTGCGGGCGACATGCTGAACATGCTGGATGCCGATGCCGCCGTTTGCCAGACAGCGGACGGGCTGATCCCCGAAGAACTCGTCAGTCTCGACCGCTTCGATGCGCGCGCCCGCGTGGTCGAAATGCTGAAGGACAGCGGCCACCTCGTCACCCACATCACCAAAACGAAGAAGGGTGAGGAGCAGGAACTCGATGCCGAACCGCGCACGATTCCGACACCTTTCGGCGACCGTGGCGGCGTGGTGATCGAACCGTGGCTGACCGACCAATGGTATGTCGACGCGGAAACGCTGGCAAAACGTCCGATCGAGGCGGTGAAATCCGGCGAAGTCGAGATCGTCCCCAAGACGTGGGAGAAAACCTTTTTCAACTGGATGGAGAATATCCAGCCCTGGTGTGTTTCGCGCCAGTTGTGGTGGGGCCACCGGATCCCGGCTTGGTATGACGCGGATGGCGATGTCTACGTTGCCGAGACCGAGGAGGAGGCGCAGGCCAAGGCGGGCGAAGGCGTTGCCCTCACCCGCGACGAGGACGTACTCGATACCTGGTTCTCCAGCGCCCTGTGGCCCTTCGCCACGCTCGGCTGGCCCGAAGAAGGGCCCACCCCCAGCCCCTCCCGCATGCGGGAGGGGAGCGAGACTTCCCAAGCCGGAGGCGAGGTTAGTCGCAGCGGGGTGGGCCAGTCCCTCGTGCAAAAGCACTATCCCAACTCCCTCCTAATCTCCGGCTTCGACATCCTGTTTTTCTGGGATGCCCGCATGATGATGATGGGCTATTACAACATGGATCAGCGCCCTTGGGAGAAGCTGTATTTGCATGGTCTTGTGCGTGCGGCAGACGGCTCCAAGATGAGCAAGTCCAAGGGCAATGTGGTCGATCCGCTGGGCCTGATAGACCAGTACGGGGCCGATGCGCTACGCTTCTTCATGGCGGCGATGGAAAGCCAGGGCCGTGACATCAAGATGGATGAAAAGCGCGTGGAGGGGTATCGCAACTTCGCCACGAAACTGTGGAATGCCACGCGGTTCTGCCAATCCTACGGCATCGGCGCCAGCGACACCATCTCTGCGCCGCCTGCCCGCCTTGCCGCGAACCAGTGGATCATCGGCGAAGTTCAACAGACGGTGGAAGCGCTGGAGAAGGCGATGGCCGAACTGCGTTTCGATGCCGCCGCCAACCTCGTCTACCACTTCACGTGGGACAGGTTCTGCGACTGGTATCTGGAACTGATCAAGCCTGTCCTCCAGTCCGAGGACGATGGCCCGATCCAGGCAGAAACGCGCGAAGTCGCCGGCTGGGCGCTGGACCAGATCATGGTGATGCTGCACCCTTTCATGCCCTTCGTCACAGAGGAACTGTGGCACGCACAGGGTGAGCGCAAATATGATCTGATCCACGCCAAATGGCCCGCCCCCCGCGCCGAAGTGAGCAAGGACGCGACCGACGCCATCGACTGGGTCATCGCCCTTACCACCGCGACGCGCGGCGCGCGCAACGAATTGGGCATTTCCCCCGGCGAAAAGCTGCCTGCCTTTATCGCCAAACCCTCGGCGCTGGCGCAAAGCGTGATCGAGCGCAGCAGCGCCGCCATCGAACGCCTTGCCCGCCTTTCCCCCATCACCGTGGGTGAAGCACCGGGCGGCGCGGCCATGCAGGTGGGCACGGGCAGCGATGTGTTCATCGTGCCGCTGGAAGGCGTGATCGATATCCAGGCTGAACGCGCTCGTCTGGAAAAGGCCCAAACCGCTGCGTTGAAGGAGGCGAAATCTTTGGAGGGCCGCCTTGGCAACGCCAATTTCGTAGAGCGAGCCAAGCCCGAAGCGGTGGAGAAAGCCAAGGCCGATCTCGCGCATCATTCGGCAGAGGCGCAGCGCCTGCAATCCGCGCTGGAACGGCTGGGGTAATCGTATGAAACTGGATCACATGGTCATCATGGTGCGGTCGCTGGAAATCAGCCTGCCGTGGTATAAAGCCATGTTGGGCCTGATCGGCTTTACGAAGTCCCGCGATCACGTGTGGGTAAACGAGGACGGCGTCGCTATCGATCTGAAGCAGGCGAAGGGAGACACCGGCGATTACGGTCGTTACGCTCCCGGCCTGAACCATCTGGGTTTCACCGCAAAGGATGATGCCGCAATGGAGGCTTTGCGCGATGGCATGAAGGCAGCCGGTTGCGAGGTTCCCGAACTGCAACAGTTCGAAAGCGAAACGGCCACCTTCTTCCGTGATCCCGATGGGATGCGTGTGGAAGTTACCGTTTATCAATGACGCTGATACTCGCCACTGACGATACCGGAGGAGCGGAAATCTTCGCCTCGGTGCAAGGCGAAGGCCCGAGTGCCGGTACGCCGGTGGCATTCCTGCGCCTG
Organism: Alteraurantiacibacter sp.; assembly: GCA_049650885.1. Lineage (GTDB taxonomy): Bacteria > Pseudomonadota > Alphaproteobacteria > Sphingomonadales > Sphingomonadaceae > Alteraurantiacibacter. The sequence continues at coordinate 2,649 of JBASBA010000516.1, forward strand.
TCGCGCTGCAACCTTGCCTGCGTGTGGTGCGACACGGCCTACACCTGGCATTTCGAGGGTGACAGTCGCCCTCATCGATCCGGCGAAACTTACTCACGCAAGGCCAATCAGCTGGAACTGGACGAGGCCGATGTCGCCGCGACGATTGCAGCACTGGGGCAGAAGCGGCTGATTATCACCGGCGGCGAACCGCTGATGCAGGCGAGCAAGCTGGCAGAGATGCTGGAGCGCCTGCCCGATATCCAGGTGGAGATCGAAACCAACGGCACCGTCGATCCGCCCGCCCGGCTGGATGTGCGGGTGGACCAGTACAATGTCAGCCCCAAGCTGGCGCATAGTGGCAACCCGAAAGAGCTGGCGCTGAGGCCCGACAAGCTGGACCGCTGGGCCACCGATGAACGTGCCTTCTTCAAATTCGTGCTGTCCGAGCCCGGCGATGTGGACGAGGTTCTGTACCTCGCGAAAACGCACATGATCCCCGCCAGCCGGATTTTCCTGATGCCGGAGGGCACGGATAGCAAAACGCTGCGAGACCGCATGGAATGGCTGGTGCCGCTATGCCTTGAGCACGGTTTCAGACTGTCCGACCGGCTGCATATCCACCTGTTTGGCGACACGCGCGGAACATGAACGACACTGTCGAACCCGGCACGTCCCCAACCGTGCCTGCCGCAAGTGACATGCGCGGAGACCTGACGCAGGGGCCGATACCGCGCACTCTGCTGGTCTTCGCGGTGCCCGCCCTGCTGACGAACATCCTCCAATCGCTTTCCGGCACGGTGAACGCGATCTGGGTGGGTCGGCTGATCGGGGAGGAGGCGCTGGCAGCCACGGCCAATGCCAATATCGTGATGTTCCTGGTGGCCAGCATGGCTTTCGGATTTGGCATGGCCGCCACTGTGCTGATCGGGCAGCGCTGGGGCGCACGCAATATCGACGGGGCACGGCGTACCTTCGGAACGGCTGTGGGTTTTTGTGCCGTGTTGATGGCCCTGATCGCCGGAATCGGCTTTGCGCTTGCGCCCGGCCTGTTACGGCTTCTGGCCACTCCGGAAGGGGCCTATCCGCTGGCGCTTGTGTATCTGCGGCTGATCTTCCTCTCGATGCCGTTCGGGATGATCTCCATCATTCTCAGCATGGGTTTGCGGGGCACGGGCGATGCGAAGACGCCGCTGATCTTCATGGGTGTAACCGTCCTGATTGATGCGGTGCTGAACCCGGTGTTCATCGCCGGGCTTGGCCCGCTGCCCGCGATGGGCATTGCCGGATCTGCCACCGCCACCATCGTTGCCAGCATGGCGTCCTTTGTGGCGATGGTGATCTACGTCTATCGGCGCGATCTGCCGCTGCGGCTGCGCGGCAGCGAGCTTCGCTATCTGGTGCCGGCCCGCGCAGAGCTGGGCTTCATCATCAGCAAGGGCCTGCCGATGGGCGCGCAAATGGTGGTAATGTCAGCGGCCGGGATCATCCTGGTCGGCCTGGTCAACCGCGAGGGGTTGATGACCACGGCAGCCTACGGCGCGGCGATGCAACTGTTCACCTATATCCAGATGCCCGCAATGGCCATCGGCGGCGCCGTCAGCGCAATGGCCGCGCAATATATCGGCGCGAACAAGTGGGGCGATCTGCACGCCGTGACACGTGCGGGCCTGATGTTGAACGTGGCCTTCACTGGCGTGATGACAGCGCTGTTGTTGCTGTTCGATCGCCCGGTACTGGTGCTGTTCCTCGGGCCGGACAGTCCGGCTGTGGAGATCGCCCGGCATATCCAGTTCCTGGCCAGCTGGAACTTCGTGATCTTCGGCGTTCTGATGATCTACACCGCCACCATGCGCGCGGCGGGCGCGGTGTGGGTGCCACTGCTGATCATGGCGCTGGCGGTGTTTCCGGCGCGGCTGGGCTTTTATTATGCCACATACGGCTGGTTGGGCGCGGATGCATTGTGGCTGTCCTACCCCTTCTCGGCCATGTCCGGCCTTATTCTGGGATGGCTGTTCTACTATCGCTGGAACTGGCGTGGAGAAATGCCTGTCAGCCCGCATGTGGCAGAGGAAGGGAGCCATAGCGATGCATTGCCCGCCGGACGGATGACGCCTGATCTGTGAAGCGCGGATCGCGGGGGAGCAAATTCTCGCCCGTTCAGCGGAAACGGATCACGTTCCTTGCGCCCGCCAGCGCTGCACGGTCCGGTTCACGGCATCTTCTTCGCCGCCGCCCTCGTTCCACAGCTCGACAAAGCTCGGGTCTTCGGATGCGGGGCGCTTGGATTCCTCAAGATTATCGAAGGAGACGCGGATCGGGATCGACACGCCCTCGCCGCAGATGATGCACTCACGATTTCGCAGGGCCGGGATGGAATCGAGGAAGCCGCGCGCACCTTCCGGCATGGCCGATTTCACGAAAGCCTGGTCGCGATCATTGTTCAGACGCATTGAAATAATCGTGCCGCACTGCGACAGAACGCCTTCGGCAAGGTCAGACGGGCGCTGCGTAATCAGGCCCAGGGAGATACCGTATTTACGCCCTTCCTTGGCAATTCGCGAAAGCACACGGCCCACGGAACTGCTATCGGCGTTTCTCTCATTAGGCACATAACGGTGCGCCTCTTCGCACACCAGCAGGATGGGATGGGTTTTCTCGTTTCGGCCCCAGATAGCGAAATCGAAAACCAGGCGGCTGAGAACTGCCACCACGGTGCTGGTAATGTCGGACGGCACGCCGGATACATCGACAATGGAAATTGGCTTTCCATCGCCTGGCATGCGGAAAATCTTAGCGAGAAAATCAGCCATCGTATCGCCCACCAGCATGCCGGAGAACATGAACTGATAGCGCGGATCGGCCTTCAGCTCCTCGATCTTGGTCTTGATCCGCATATAGGGCGCAGTGTTGGTTGCCTTGTCCAGCTTGCCCATCTCGTCCTGCACGAAGTTGGTCAGGTCGGAGAGGAGGTAGGGAATGGGCGAATCGACCGTGATCTTGCCCATGCTCTGCGCCAGCCGGTTCTTACTGCGGGCAGCCAGCAGGCACTTGGCCAGAATGTCCTTGTCGTTCTGCAAATCATTGCCGCTGGATTTCAGCAGCACTTCGCAATGTTCCTCGAAATTCATCAGCCAGTATGGCATTTGCAGGTTGGAAACGTCGAAAATCATGCCGTAATTCTTGAACGCGGCGGAATACTCGCCGTGCGGATCGATCATCAGCACGTGGCCTTGCGGCGCGGCCTCGCAAATGCGGTGCAGGATCAGCGCGGCGCTGGTGGATTTACCCGTGCCGGTGGAGCCGAGCAGCGCGAAATGCTTGCCCAGCATCGCGTCGATATACATCCCTGCGCGAATGTCCGTGGTGGGATAGACGGTGCCGATCTGGATTGCGCTGCGCCCGTCGGACGCATAAATCTGGCGCAAATCTTCCGTCGTGGCGGGAAACACCATCGCGCCGGGAATGGGATAGCGGGTAACACCGCGGCGGAAGCTGTGGATCTTGCCAGTCAGCTTTTCCTCTTTGCCTTCACCCATGAAATCGATGTTGGCGACGACGGAATTGGCCGCGCCGCGGCGGTCCTGCTTCTGATTGCGCACAGAGGCCAGCAGCCAGCCATCGCGGGTGCGGATCTTGATCTGGCTACCCACCTGGCCCGCCAGCGCGATCGAAGGATCGTCATGATCCATACATTCGTTCAACCGCTCTAGGTCGAGGGCGACCTGCGATCCTGACCCGGCGACATCCAGCACAACGCCGATGGGCTGGCGCGCACTGTCATGCGCGGCCGCTTCGGCGAGTTCGCGTTCTTCGTCGTGGGTTCGGGCAGCGTTGGCAGCGGGTGCCGACGCAACTTCGGGTGCACCTTGCTGCGGTCGTTGCAGGGCGCCTGTGTCGGAAGCACGGGCGGAATTGTAGCTCGACAGTCGTCCGGGCATTTCGGTCATGATAACGGTTTTCTCGCAGCCAAGGTTTTACAAGGC
>JBASBA010000517.1:0-5141 GCA_049650885.1 Alteraurantiacibacter sp.
CATTTCCGGTGGCGCGCTTCCGCAGCCTCGCATAGGGATTGCGTGATATTATGGCGCTTGATCGCATCACTCTTTCTACCTTCCGCAATCACGCTGGAACGCAGCTGGACAGCACCCGGCAGCTAAACCTGCTCGTGGGTGAAAACGGGGCAGGCAAGACCAACATACTGGAGGCCCTGTCGCTGTTTGCACCTGGCAGGGGAATGCGCCGCGCCGCGCTGGCGGATATGGCCGGGCATGGCGGAGACGGCGGCTTTGCGGCGAGCGTCACCCTGGACACGCGCGATGGCGGTGAGCCTGTAAAGCTGGGCACTGGCATGGCGGCAGAGCGGCCTGGCAGGCGGATCGTTCAGGTCAATGGCGCGGAGGCCAGTGCGATCAGTCTGGGTGAGTGGCTGGCCGTAGGCTGGCTTACCCCGGCGATGGACCGGCTGTTTGCCGAAAGTGCCGGTGGACGGCGGCGCTACATGGATCGCCTTGCCGTGGCACTGGAGCCTGAACACGCGCGCAACGCCAGCCGCTATGAGGCCGCTCTGCGCGAACGCAACAAGCTTCTGTCGGACGATATGGAACCCGATCCCGCGTGGCTGGAATCGATAGAGACACAGATGGCGCTGGCCGGTGCCGGTCTGGCGCAGGGTCGGGCACGTCTGGTGGGCGCGCTGATGGCGCGGCTGGTCGAATTGCCCGAGAGCCCCTTCGCCCGTCCCCTGTTATCCTACAATCCCGGCGGCGCTCTTTCGCAAGGTGATCTGGCGAACCAATGGCGCGAGGAGCGCAATCGTGATCGCGCGGCCCAGCGAACCTTGTCCGGCCCGCATCGCGACGAGTTGGGCGTGGTGATGGCAGGCAAGGACATGCCAGCCGCAGAATGTTCGACCGGTGAGCAAAAGGCGATGCTGGTTGCGATTACACTTGCTCATGCGGAACTGGCGGCACGGGGGCGGCCCGGCGTGCTGTTGCTGGACGAGGTTGCCGCGCATCTCGATCCCGTGAGGCGAGAGGCCTTGTTCCTACGGCTGCGCGAAAGCGGAACGCAGGTCTGGCTGACGGGTACAGAAGCCGCCCCATTCGAGGCAATCCTGCAGGAGGCTGCCGTGTGGCGCGTTACCGGCGGCGCGGTAGAACGGCTCTAGCTGCCGTCCTCTGGCAGGGCGGCTGTCACATCGTCGAGGGTCGCGTCCACCATCTCTTCTATGCCCTGCGCTGTCGGATGGACGCGATCGCCTTGGAAAAGATCAGGGTTTTCGAACAACGGCTGCATAAAGAAGGGCACCAGCGCCGTGCCATATTTCTCCGAAAGACCGGTATAGATTCCGTCGAACTGCCTGACGTAATCAGCCCCCAGATTGGGCGGTGCGCGCATTCCCATCAGAATTACAGCTATCTCGCGCGATTGCACTTCCCGAATGATCGCAGAGAGGTTTTCCCGCGTCTGCTCTACCGGAATGCCGCGCAGCAGATCGTTCCCACCCAGTTCGATTATCGCAAGGTCTATCCTGGTATCGGCATTGTTATCGAGGACGAAGGCAATCCGCTGCAAGCCTGCCGCCGTGGTATCGCCCGATACGCCTGCATCGATGATGCGCGCATTCACGCCGCGTCCGCGCAAAGCGCGCTCCAGCGTTTCCGGATAACCCTGCTGTTCCTCGACGTTATAGCCCGCCATCAGGCTGTCGCCAAATCCGAGGATCACACGCTCCGGCCCCATCACGGGCAAGGGTTCCTCCAGCGATGCGGCCACGGTTGCCCCCGGCTCTTCTGGCGCAGGCGGTGCCTCACTACCGCAGGCAGACAGGGCCAGCGCGAGTGGGGCAATGATCGACGAAGCGCGAATGGCATCGGGCCACCGCCTTTTGACTGGCTTGCTCATACCCCATAGCTATGCCATCGCCGCTGTGTGACAAGCCCTATAACCAGTTCCGACAGCGCAAATCCCGTTATCGCCGCGAAAGACCTGCGCCTTACCCTTGGCGAAGGCGCCGCCGCCACAGAGATCCTGCGAGGAATCGACCTCACGGTAATGCCGGGCGAGACACTGGCCCTGCTTGGCCCTTCGGGCAGCGGCAAAAGCTCCTTGATGTCAGTTTTGTCCGGGTTGGAGCAGGCAACGTCCGGCTCGCTAATCGTGGCGGGAGAGGATTTCACCGCGCTGGACGAGGACGCGCTGGCGATGGCCCGGCGCGGGCGGATCGGCATCGTGTTGCAGGCCTTCCACCTCCTCCCCACGATGACTGCGGTTGAAAACGTGGCGACGCCGATGGAGCTTTCCGGCGACAAAGGCGCGTGGGATCGGGCTTCGCAGGAACTGGAATCGGTAGGCCTTGGCCATCGTCTGACCCATTACCCGGCACAGCTTTCTGGCGGAGAGCAACAGCGTGTGGCCATCGCCCGCGCCATTGCCCCGCGCCCGCCGCTGATCTTTGCAGACGAACCAACCGGCAATCTGGATGCCAGCACGGGCGATAGCGTGGTGGACGTATTGTTCCGCCGGCGCGAAGAAACCGGCGCCACATTGGTCATCATCACCCACGACAAACATCTGGCGGACATGTGCAACCGGGTGGTGACGCTGGGCGATGGCCTTATCGCAACCGACACCTCCAAGACTGCCGGAGCCGCCTGAAACCATGGGCTGGAGCCAGGCATGGGTAATCGCCAAGCGTGATCTTGGCAGCGGTTTTCGCGGACTGCGGCTGCTGCTGGTGTGCCTGTTTCTGGGCGTGGGAGCATTGGCGGCGATCGGCAGCCTGACCTCTGCCATCCAGGGTGAACTGGACGGACAGGGCCTAGCCATTCTTGGCGGCGATCTTGAGGTGGAGCTGTGGCAGCGGATGCCCAGTGAAGACGAGATGGCCTATCTGGAAGGGCTTGGCACCACGTCCCCCGGCTATCGCCTGCAAGCCATGGCCACCACGCCAGACGCCGCCGTTCCGGTGGAACTGAAGGCGGTGGCGTCCAACTATCCCATGTATGGCCAATTGCTGCTTCGGGACGGTTCCACAGCAGGCGCACCGAACGCGGGTGAGGCCTACCTCGCGCCCGGCGCGGCAGAGCGGCTTGGAGTGGAGCCGGGAGACAGTTTCGCCCTTGGTACCCAGCAAGTCATTGCCGCAGGGATAATCGCGGAGGAGCCGGACCGTCTTTCCGAAGGCTTTGCGCTGGGCCAGACGATCATCGTACCGCGCGGCTTGCCCGAGGATGCGGGCCTTGTGGCAGCCGGTGCCATGTATCAGACCAAGACCCGCGTGGCCTTCAACGGACAGCAGGATCCTGACGAGGTGGCCGATGCCTTGCAGGAAGCCTTCCCGGAATCCCCCTTCGACATCCGGACCCGCAACCGCGCATCGCCCGGTGCCGATCGGTTTGTCAGCCGTATGGGAGAGTTCCTGACACTGGTCGGCCTTGCCGCATTGGTTATTGCTGGCATTGGCATCGGCGGCGGTGTAAATTCCTATCTGGAGGCGCGGCGCAACTCGATTGCAACGCTGAAAATCCTTGGTGCAACATCGCGCGACATCAACCGCATTTACGCGCTGGAAATCGGTGTAGCCGCCAGTATCGGTGCGCTGGCCGGACTATTGGCTGGCGTGCTGGTCACGCCCTTGCTTGCCGGTGCTCTTGGCTCCCTATTGCCGGTTTCCACGGCTTTTGTATTCGATCCGCTGGCCTTGTTGCGCGCTGCCGCTTTCGGGCTGCTGGTGGCGCTGGTGTTCGCGGCCCCTCCCCTTGCCCGTGCGAAGAGATTTCCCGCCATGGCGCTGATGCGTTCGCGCGTCTCTCCGCTGGCGCAGCAATGGCGCGCTGCCGCGCTGCCTGTGGGCCTTGGAATCGCGGCCATCGTGGCTCTGGCGCTGATCGGTTCGGAAAATCCGTTGCTGACAGCGATTTTCCTTGGTGGAGCCGCCGCGATCCTTGCCTTCCTGGCCCTGCTGGGCCGCGCGATCCGCTGGGCTGCATCGCGTGTTCCGCGCCCATCCGATCCCATCGTGCGCGCAGCCGTTGCCAACCTTCACAGACCGGGCGCAGCCACCGGCTCCCTCGTCACCGCGCTGGGCTTTGGCCTTTCGGCCTTCGTGTTGCTGGCCGCCGTTCAGTCCAGCCTCGATGGCAATATCCGGCAATCCGTCCCTGCGCAGGCGCCGGACTATTTCGTGCTGGACGTGCCGCGCGACGGGGTGGAGCAATTCCGCAGTCTGGTAGGCGAAAGCGCGACCGATGCCGTTGTGCAGACAGTGCCCACATTGCGCGGTGCGATCACTGCTTTTGGCCCCGAAGGCGCGATGATCCGCGTAGACGAGATGGAGGAACGCGAAGGAACCTGGGGCCTGCGCGGCGAGCGCGGCCTTACCTATTCCGACACCGTGCCGGACGGCAACACGGTAACTTCCGGCGAATGGTGGAGCGAAGGATATGCGGGTGAGCCGCTGGTATCCGTGGATGAAGAACTGGCAAACGCAGCCGGAATTTCAATCGGCGATATGGTCAGCCTCAACGTCCTCGGCGTCAGCTTCAGCGCGCGTGTTGCCAATACGCGCCGTATCGATTGGGAAAGCCTTGGTTTCAACAACGTGTGGGTATTTTCTGCCAACACGTTTGAGAATGCCCCGCATAATCTGGCCGCCACGATCGATTTGCCAGAAGGCGCGCAGGCCGAAGGGTTGCTGCGCACGCTGGTTAGTGCTTTCCCCTCCTCCAGCGTGATAGAGGTCGGGCCGTTGTTGACAGAGGCACGCACGATTCTGGATCAGGTATCCCTGGCCATACTTGCGGCAGCATCCGTGGCGGTGCTGGCGGGTATCGCGGTGCTGCTGGGCGCAATCGCAGCTGCGCGGGCTGCGCGCATTTACGACACGGTGATCCTGCGCGTGCTGGGTGCCAGTCGCCGCCAGTTGCTGGCCCTGCAATTTGCGGAGTTCGGCCTGCTGGCTGCGGTACTGGCGCTGGTTGCGCTGTTGCTGGGCACTGGGGTTGCGTGGCTGGTGATCGTGCAGATGTTTGAATTCGAATGGCTGCCCGACTGGACCGAGATACTCGCGGTTCTGGGTGGCGGTCTGGCGCTGGTGCTGGCCTTCGCTCTGGGTGCCTCGCTGCCATTGCTGAGGGCGCGCCCTGCACAAACGCTGCGCTCGCTCTAGCAC
>JBASBA010000518.1:0-2748 GCA_049650885.1 Alteraurantiacibacter sp.
TAGCCTAGCGCCTCAAGATCGCGCCGCAGACCTTCGCGCATGATCCGGGGAAGGCGCGCGCCATGCAACAATCGCTCGGCGGGAAGCCCGGCCTGTTCGAGCAGGGCTGCAGCGCCGACCGAACTGCCTTGCTTTGCAAGTCCAGCCATACGGCCGATAAGTTCGTGCCGCTTGCCTGCGACATCTTCCCGTGCATCGACGACTTCGGCCAGCACGGCGTCGATCCGCGCTTCGAGATCGCTTTCGCTGCAATTGCCCTCGGCTTCGAATGATGCGAGCAGGCGCCACAACCGCATGGGTTCACCGATGCCGGCGCGTGACATCAGAGCCACGAAGAAGGCGCGTTCGGATAGCCAGCGTCCGTAGAAGAAGGCCTTCCGGTTGTCATCGTCGAGCGCGAGTAACGGGTCTTCCGGCAGCGGGCGATCGCGCAGACGTTGCGAAAGGTCGAGCAACGCGCCGCAATTGAGCGCGCCATCGGTCATGAGGCGATAGCGCGTCGGCATATGATCCTCATCGCGCACCGCCTTGGCGAGGTCGGGCAGGACCTCACCGGCAATCTCTCCCGGTGTCCACGCCTTGCCGTTGGTGCGGATCTTCACTTGCTCGACCAGACGCTCGGCTGGCGTTGAAATGTCGTGATCGCCGCCGAGATCGGGCTCAAGTACCATGGTCGCCGCGACCAGCGCAGGTCCCTCATGCGCGGTGCGGTCGATAACGACCCGCAGCCCGCGATCGAGGCCGACCAGCAACTGGAAGACCAAGCCGGTCACGCAATATTGACCGCCGCTAAGGGCTGGGCCGCTCATGGGATCATCAGACGCCGTCTTTGGTCGCCGCCGCGGCGGCATTCGCGCGGGTCGCAATCGCCGCGCATCGATCCATCATCTCTTCAAATGACTGGGCTTCGCCGTGGATCAGCCCGTCGGCGATCATGCTGGCATAGTCTTCCGCAAGGGCGTCGCGGGCGGCACCTTGGGGTACAAGCAGCAGTTCGCCAGCAACGGTCGCGATGTAGTCGATCGCGGCGCCATCCTCGTCCTTCTCGGCGAAGAACAGCTGCTTGTGGTGTGCCACCTCGCTCGCCAGGGCACGATCGGCGATCGCCTCGTCGACGATGCCGGCACTATCCAGCCGAACGATGTCGTACCAGTGGCGGGCGAAACGGTCGCCGCCACGAAAACGCCCTTGCCGGCAGAAGACATGGATAGCCGTCGCCTTCTCCCAGAAGGTGCGCGTCGCCAGCATCACGCGTGGCGTGGCCGAAGGGAAGTCGAGCTGCAGCAGATGTTCGGCGGCGTCACAGACGATCCGACGGCGCCCGGCAGGCTCGCCGGTCGCGCGGGCGCCGAACTCGAGCAGCACCCGCGGCATGACGTAGCCGCTCCCGGTCACCACCGCGGCATATTCGATGACGAGCGCGCCGCCGCCTGGCACATTGACCTTGGCCTCCAAGCTCGCTGCATCGATCGCAGCGGTGAAGAGCGGGGCCATCTTCTCGGCGAGCCACCGGTCGAGGCGGCTGCGGATTTCCTTGGTCCACTTGCGCTGCTGGCTGTTGCTTTCCGGCCATCCGGTCTCGGTTTTCGCGATAAGGTCGGCCGCGATCTCGCGAATGTCGTAAGTGAGGTCGATATCCTCCGAGAAGCGATCGATCGCGTCGTAAGCCTTGGATAGCGAGGTTCCGCCCTTGAAGATGAGATGGTCGCCGAAAGGCGAGGCTTCGAGCACCGCGAGCGCCCACACCACCATCACGTCCTTTTCGAGCAAGTGCAGCGGACGTCCGCTCGCGCTCGCTGCAAGGGCCAGCGCATCGCGGCGCTCGTCAGCCGTCAGGTCGAGAAACGCCTCGCTCATCCGGCAAGTTCACCGACATGCCGCGCCATCCATTCAGGCAGGCGCAGCCGTGCGCGTGCCACTTCCTCGATGGCACCATGGGGCACCCGCTGCTTGATGAGCGGAGAGAGGTCACGGGCACGCTCGGGGCCGAGCCAGGCGAGCGCGCGTACGATCTGGCCGCCCGGCTTGCCGGCAAGCGTCAGCTGCCAGGGCGGCGCATGCTGGAATTCGACCCTGAGCTTGCCGAGGTTGAGCGTGCGGCTCCGCCCCGAAGTCAGGAATACGCTCCGCGTCGGAACCTGGGTGGTGAGACCAAGCGCGTTGGCGGCCGCAGCCCCATGCGAGGCCACGGTTTCCCCGCGGGCTTCCGCGATCGCCTTGACCAGCTTCTCGGTTTCCGGTGGACGCGAGCCGAAGCGACTTTCGACCGGGCGGACATAGATGCCCCGGCCGACGCGCAGCAACGCACCGGCTTTGGCGAGCCGGGACAGTGCCTGATCGACCGCTGCGCGGGTGCCCAGACCGAGCAGCTGCTTGGCATATAGCGGCTCGCCCTCGGACAGGGTCCGCGCATGCGCCATGATCAACTCGGCAAGCGGTTTCTGAGACATCTCAAATCTCCTGTCAGAAATATAGTCTAGTTTCTGACAGGATGCAATGAGCAATCGTGCGACCCTTGCCGCCCGGGAAACCCCCTTTAGGAATTCCCCCGTGAGGACGTAAGGACAGGCGGAGGACATCGAGCACAGGGGAAACCATGCGATGACTGTGGCCTAAGAGCCAATCCCAGCTTTTCCGCTATTTTTTCGACCATCGCCAGCATGGACAAGCGAATACGATATCCAACTTGGCTTGAATCCGTCAAACTCAATGTCCGAGTTTGCCGGAAGTCGTGCTATCAGGGAGGCT
>JBASBA010000519.1:0-7018 GCA_049650885.1 Alteraurantiacibacter sp.
CGATAAAATGCTCCGTCTCGGCGCGAAACCAGTCGGCGGCAAGCGCGGCGGGGGCAAAGGCGAGGGAAGATGTCGCAGCAAGTGCGGCAAGGGCGCGTTTCATTATTTCAATCTCCAGTCCGGCAACAGTGGTAATGGAGCAAGACCTTCAATTCAATACGCTAAATTGGTGTTTGGGTGCGACCAGCAGAGTGGAGGGTTTTATTCCAAAATGCTGCGCCGTGGTAAAATTATGTCACAATCTTGCGCGGTTAAACGATAGGTTGCATCGATACTGGCAGCTCGATGTTGGCGTATTGCGCGGTAGTATCGGCGCAATTACTGGGAAAGCAGTTCTTTGGCGAAACGAATGGTCACCTTCGTCCCCGATCCGCCAGTCTCGACGTCGAGATCGCCCTCAAGCCTGTTGATAAGCTCCCGCACGATGCGTGCGCCAAGGCTGCCATCACTGGGCCAATCAACATCGTCAGGTATCCCGAGGCCGTTGTCGGTAACTTGCAGGCAGATCGTTTCGCCATCGTCTACGTTCCACAAACGAACCTCGACCACGCCCTCACGCTCCGCCTCGAACGCATGTTGCAAGGCGTTGGTAAGCAGTTCAGACACCAACAGGCCCATTTGCGAAGCGGAGTCTACAGAAGCTCGGAATTCGTCCGTCTCCAGGTTCATACGGACTTCGCGATGCCCGTCCAGCATGTTGAGTGCGCTGCAAACGCGGGAAATATAGGCGCCAAGCGCAACGGTGTTATTGTTGCTCTGTCCGGGGCGCGAAAATTCATCATACAGCAGGTTCAGCGCTTCCACGCGGTTTGCCAGAATATCCAGCGAAGCCTTTGCATCTGCACCTTTCTTCGATTCCATCCGGATCAGCGACAGCAGCAGGGAAAGATGGTTCTTCACCCGGTGCTGCACCTCGCGCAATTGCTCGTCCAGCTTGGCAGCGCGCTCTGCATAGGCCCGGTCTTTCGGCTGTTCCGACTGGATGCCGAGGAAATGCGTGACTTCGCCATCTTCCTTCATCGGAGACAGCAGCAGACGATTGATAAATTCTTCGCCGGTAGAGCGATAATTGACAATGTCGACAGTGATTTCCTCGCCCTGGCTCAAGGCCTCGCGAATGGCCATCCGATCATTCTCGTCAGTGTTCTCACCTTGAAGGAAACGACAGTTGCGACCGATGACTGCAGCACGGCTATAGCCGGTAATTCGCTCGAAAGCGCTGTTTACATAGATGAGCGGCATGTCCGGTGCCTGCGCATCGGAAATCACCAGCGCGAATGGAAGGTCTTCCATCGTTTCCCGCGATATTCCCTGGGGAATTGGGGGCGGATTTTCCGGGTCGAATGCTGAATCAAGCATATCGTCGCGCTGCATGTTTTAACAAACCCTTGATCTAATAGTATTTTTTCTATTAGCTGGGGATTGCCAAACTTTCAAGGTTCGGCCAGCTAATCGACTGTTGTGCATTACACAAAGCTGTAGGGATCGATATCCACGCCAATGCGAACGCCCGGCGGGTGCTCTATTCCCGACAGCCAAACGCGGATCACCTGCTGTAGTTCCGCCGTCCTTCGCGCGTTCAACAAAAGGCGATAGCGATAGCGGTTGCGCAGCAGGGCCATCGGTGCAGGGGCGGGGCCAAGAACCTGCACATCGTCCAGATGCGGCCGCGTATCGCCCAGTCGGTTCGCAGCCTCACGCGCCTCGCGCTCGTCCTCGCTGGATATGATGATCGCTGCCCACCTGCCAAAGGGCGGTGCGCCTGCATACCGCCGCGCTTCTGTTTCGGCCTCGTAAAAAGCATCGCGATCGCCTGCTTCCAGTGCGGCGATGACGGGTGCTTCTGGATGGCGGGTCTGGATCAGCACTTCGCCAGGTTTCGCCCCGCGACCGGCGCGACCGGCCACCTGCGCAACTTGCTGGTACGTGCGCTCCGCCGCACGCAAATCCCCGCCTTCAAGACCAAGATCGGCATCGATCACGCCCACCAGCGTGAGTTCGGGAAAGTGGAAACCCTTGGTGACCAGCTGCGTGCCCACGATCACGTCAATTGCCTTTGCCTCTGCCATTGCGACGAACTGCGCAGCTTTCTCCGGCGAATTCAGCGTGTCGGATGTCACCAGGGCAACGCGGGCATCGGGCAGCATCTCTGCCACCTCGTCCGCAATCCGCTCCACACCGGGGCCGCAGGCAACCAGGCAATCGGGTTCTCCGCAATCAGGGCATTTTTCAGGAGGCTGCGTTTCGTGCCCGCAATGGTGGCAGGCGAGGCGTCTGGACAGCCGATGCTCTACCAGCCACGCGCTGCAATTGGGGCATTGGAAGCGAAACCCGCAATGGCGGCATAGCGTCAGCGGGGCGTATCCGCGCCGGTTGAGGAACAGGAGGGACTGCTCACCCTTTTCCAGCCTGTCGAACAAGGCGCGCCGCAAGGGAGCGGAAATCCAGGAACCCCTGCCGGGCTTCTCTTCCGTCAGATCCACCAGCTTGATATCAGGCATCTGCGCGCCGCCAAATCGGCTGGGCAGCACAAGCTTCTCGTAAATTCCGGTGTCGGCCATGTGCAGGCTTTCCAAGGCGGGCGTAGCGCTGGCGAGAATGACTGGCATCGCTTCGAAACGGGCGCGCATGACTGCCACGTCGCGGGCGTTGTAGCGCACGCCTTCGTCCTGTTTGAAACTGACCTCATGCGCCTCGTCCACCACGATCAGGCCGAGGTTGGCATATGGCAGGAACAGGGCAGAGCGCGCGCCCACCACCACTTGCGCTTCGCCGCTGGCGATGGCGCGCCATGCGCGGCGACGTTCGGTACTTTTAAGCGAAGAATGCCAGACGACAGGCGCTGCTCCAAAGCGCGCTTCAAACCGGCTGAGGAAGGCTTCGGTCAGGGCAATTTCGGGCAGCATCACCAGCACTTGCCGGCCTGCCGCAATGGCAGCGCCGATGGCTTCGAAATAGGTTTCGGTCTTGCCGGAACCTGTTACCCCGTCGAGCAGGATGGGAGCGAATTTCTCCGCCACGACAGCTTCCACCAGACGGTCTGACACCTCGCGCTGGTTGTCCGACAGATCAGGCAGGTGATGATCGGCACTGGCGCGCGGGTAGGGGCGGTCCACGTCCACCTCCACCGGCTCCAGCACACCGTGGTTTACCAGGCCGCGCAGGACAGCTTCGGAAACGCCGGACAGGCCGGACAATTCACGGATCGTGGCCTGCTCGCCCTCCAGCGCCTCTATCGCCTGTTGGCGCTGCGGCGTCATGCGTTCGGGCGCGCCGCCGCTCAGCCGGTATTCCGTCATGGTGGCCGGACCGCGCAGTGCGCCGCCGCTGGCGATCACCATGCGCGCGACAGCCGCCAGCGGAGATACATAATATTCCGCTGTCCATTCGATCAACCGCCGCAACTCTGCCCTCACTGGCGGAACGTCCAGCACACCCAGGAGGCCGCGCAACTTGTGCTCGGGCACCGGATCGGTCGGCAGGCGTTCATCTTCCCAGACTATACCTGTTACCTGACGCGGTCCCAGCGGAGCGACCACGACTGACCCATGTTCGACAGCCATGCCCTCGGGCACGCGGTAGTCGAGCGGGCCGAGCGCGGCGTTCATGACGAGGAGGCGGACGCGGGATGCAGGCATTGTCAGCCATATGGGGCGGGCATTACCCTGCCTGCAAGGAGATGAATTGCATTATGACCGACTTGACCAATTCTGCCGTCCATTCGGGCATCATCGGCCGCCGCGCTTTCATGGGCGGTGCGCTGGCTTCCAGTGCGCTGCTGCTGCCGGCCTGCCAATCGCTTGGCGGTTTTGGCCTGACTGACGCCATCCGCCAACTGCTTTATATTTCCAGCGAGCGCGCCTTTGCCCGGCTCACCGCTCCGGGCGGGTTCTGGGATCAGCAGGTCGGCTCGGTGGGTCTTTCCAACCTCATCGGTTCTCGTGGCGGGGTGGTTGCCAGCATCCTTACATCCACCTTGTTCAAGGATCGGCTGGAGGGCGCGTTTGCCGACATCGCCATCGAAGGCGCAGAACGCGCAGCGCCCATCGTGGCGGACGCGGTGCGTGTCATCGGCATTCAGAACGCCATCGCGCTTGTGAACGGCGGACCGACTGCTGCCACCGCGTTCCTGCGCGATGATCTGGGCGTTACGCTGGTGCAGGCGATGGTGCCTGAACTTGGCGACGCCATGCGCTTGGCGAACGAGCCGCTGGTGGCGGAACTGCTTACCGGCCTTACCGGCATTGATGTGGGCGGCGTGGCGCGCAATCTTGCAGGGCAGGTGGACAATGCCATCTGGCAGGAGATGGGTCTTGAGGAATCCGCCATTCGGCGCAACCCGCAAGCCACCAATGATCCGTTGCTGATAAGCGTGTTTGGGGCAGGAGCAGTCCTTTAGGCCCTTGCGCATGGTGCGGCTCTGTCTCTAGGCAGCGCGCCTGAAAGAGCTGCACCTATGTCCGACGAATCCCCCCTCGACCGTTTCAAACTCGCGCTTACGGGCGCGGCGCGTGCCATCGCGCGCGAGCCGGAGGTTGAAATCGGCTGGACCGCCGACCAGCCTTCGCAGCAAGGCAAATCTGCCCGCGTCCCCATGCCGGGCCGTGATGTAACGCCGGAACAGGCCCGCGAGGCGCGTGGCTTTGCTGACAGTTTCGCCTTGCGCCTGCGCCATCACAACGGCGGACTGCATGCCAGAATGCGGCCCGACGATGTCGATGCAC
Organism: Alteraurantiacibacter sp.; assembly: GCA_049650885.1. Taxonomy (GTDB): domain Bacteria; phylum Pseudomonadota; class Alphaproteobacteria; order Sphingomonadales; family Sphingomonadaceae; genus Alteraurantiacibacter. The sequence continues at coordinate 4,725 of JBASBA010000519.1, forward strand.
GGGCGTGCTACGATACGATCGAGCGGGTGCGCTACGAGGCAATCGGCGAGACCGAATATTCGGGCATGCGCACCAATATGGAGGCGATGCACGATCGCCGCTTGGCGGGCGATCCGATCACCAGCGCAGCAGAGGCGGGCGATGTGCCGCTGCACACTGCCCTTGGCCTGATGCTGCGCGAGCAGCTTACCGGGCAGCCCGTGCCGCCTGCCGCACGCGAAGGTGTGGAGATGGTGCGCGAATTCGTGGAAAGCCGCACAGGCGACGATTTCGAGCAATTGGGCGAGGCGCTGCACGACCAGACCGCGTTTCAGAAGCTGGGCCTCGACATGCTGCGCCATCTCGACATGGTGCCGATGGAACCGGAAGATGCCGACGGTCTGGACGATGACGAGGACGCCGACGACGGTCAGGACGAAACGCCGGACGACAGTCAGGACGAAGACGGAGCAGACCAGTCCGATCAGCCGGAAACCCGCGCCGAAGGCGCAGAGGGGGAGGAAGGCGAGAGCGACGAAAGCGAACAGAGCCCCGGCGAGGACGAGCTTGCGGAAGGCGATCCCGGCGAGGATGGCGAGGAAATGCAACTGCCACAGCGGCGAAACGCGCCTTGGCAGGATATTCCGGACAGCTTTGACTACCAGGCATTCACCACCAGTTTCGATGAAGTGGTCGAGGCGACCGAGCTTTGCGATTTTGAAGAGCTGGACCGGTTGCGTGCCTATCTCGACAGCCAGCTTGCGGGTCTTGCCGGTGTCACCACGCGGCTGGCCAATCGCCTGCAACGCCGCCTGATGGCGCAGCAGAATCGCAGCTGGGATTTCGATCAGGAGGAGGGGATGCTGGATGCAGCCCGCCTTGCCCGCGTGGTGGTAAGTCCCGGCCACTCGCTCAGCTACAAGCAGGAGCAGGAGCAGGAGTTCAAGGACACCGTCGTAACGCTGCTGATTGACAATTCCGGCTCTATGCGCGGTCGCCCGATCTCAATCGCTGCGATCAGTGCGGATATCCTTGCCCGCACGCTGGAGCGCTGCGGCGTGAAGGTGGAGGTGCTGGGCTTCACCACCCGCGCCTGGAAAGGCGGGCAATCCCGCGAAAAATGGCTGAGTGATGGACGACCTGAGCAACCGGGCCGCCTGAACGATTTGCGCCACATCATTTACAAAAAGGCGGATGAACCCATGCGCCGCGCGCGCCGCTCACTCGGCCTGATGATGCGCGAGGGCTTGCTGAAAGAGAACATCGACGGGGAGGCGCTGCTCTGGGCGCACGAACGCCTGCTGGCCCGCCCCGAAGACCGCCGCATCCTGATGGTTATCTCTGACGGCGCGCCGGTGGATGATTCGACCCTCAGCGTGAACAACGCAGGCTATCTTGAAGCGCACCTGCGCAAGGTTATCGACTGGATCGAAAAGGTTTCGCCGGTGCAACTTGTTGCCATCGGCATCGGCCATGACGTGACCCGCTATTACAAGAAGGCAGTCACCATCATGGATGCCGAGCAATTGGGCGGCACCATCATCGAGCAGCTTGCCGACCTGTTCGAGGTGGAATGATGAAGAAGTTGCTCGCCGTTCTGGCTCTGGTCATGCTGATTGTGGGCGGCTGGTATTTCGCCTCTCCGTGGATCGCGATGAAGGGGCTTGCCGATGCAGCAAAGTCCGGAGATGCAGCCCAGCTTGAACGGCGCGTGGATTTTCCTGCGCTGCGGGCTTCCGTCAGCGATCAGATCAGCGAAGCGACCCGGCGCCGGCAGGGCCAAGGCGGCGTGCTGGACCAAATCGGCGGCGTTCTGGCGGAGCGAATCGGACGCGCAACGGTGGACAGGGCCTTGACGCCGCAGTCGGTCGGCAACCTTGTGATAAGCGGCGGCTTTGCCGTGGGCCTGTTGCCACAGCGATTGCGCGGACAGGAAATCGACTGGAGCGTGGAGCGAAAGGGCCTGGATTTCTTCCACGCGACAGGCACGTTCGAGGATGGCACCGCTGGCCCCACGTTGATCTTCGCGCGGGACGGGCTGGACTGGAAGCTGACCGGCTTTGAATTGCCGTAAGGCCCATTGCCACTTCGCAGGCTGGACCTTAAGCGAGGCGCGCCATGTCTGACCTGAAACTCTTCAATTCCCTTACGCGGCAGATCCAGCCGTTCGTACCTGTCCATCCAGGTGAGGCGCGCGTCTACACCTGCGGACCCACCGTTTATAACTACCCCCATATCGGCAATATGCGCGCCTACGTGTTCGCCGATGTGCTGGGTCGCACGCTAAGCTGGAAGGGGTACAAGCTCACCCATGT
>JBASBA010000520.1:0-6098 GCA_049650885.1 Alteraurantiacibacter sp.
CTCGAGGCATGGTCACGCCGTGATGAGCTTCACCTTCCGCCGTTCGTGATATGCAGCGGCGGCGATGTTCTGTCCCAGGCCGCGCGCAAACAGGGTATATCGCTTCCCGAAAATGCCATCGTCATGCTTGACGATTACGAAGGGGGCGATGGCGCCTACACGCCGGGTACGCCAACGCGCGACGGGGCGCTGCTGGCCCGCGCATCGCTGGCAAGGGCATTGGCAATGGCCCGCGCTGGCGAGGCGTCAGGCGTGGTGACAGCGCCGGTCGCAAAAAGCGCGATCTTTGCGGTGGACAAGGATTTCGTCGGCCAGACCGAGTTTTGTGCCGATGCCAGCGGCGCGCCGCGAGACAGCGCAGTCATGATGCTGGCCGGGCCATCGCTGCGCACGGTCCCGATGACGGTGCACTGTGCCCTTGCCGAAGTGCCTGCAAGGTTGAGCCACGCCTTGATCGTGGAGCGTAGCCGTATCGTGGCGCGCGCAATGCACACCGATTTCGGCATTACTCGGCCGCGTATCGCCATAGCTGGCCTGAACCCCCATGCAGGCGAGGACGGGCGCATGGGCCGCGAGGAGATCGACATCATTGCCCCCGCCATTGCCCAGTTGCGCAGTGAAGGGATCGACGCGACCGGCCCGCATCCCGCCGATACGCTGTTCGCCCCGCACAAGCGCGGCACCTATGATGTGGCCATTGCCATGTATCACGATCAGGCACTTGTCCCGCTCAAGACCCTCGATTTCGATGAAGGGGTGAATGTCACACTGGGCCTGCCCGTGGTGCGCACATCTCCCGATCACGGCACGGCATTCGATATTGCCGGCAAGGGCGTGGCCCGCCCCAACGCCATGATTGCTGCCATTCGTATGGCGGGTGAAATCGCGGCACGCCGGATGGCCCAGGCATGAGCCTTCCTCCATTACGCGAAGTCATCGCAACGCACGGCCTGTCTGCCAGCAAGGCACTGGGGCAGAACTTCCTGTTTGACGAGCAATTGCTGGATCGCATCGCTGCCATTCCCGATGATCTGTCGGATCAGGCCGTGCTGGAAATCGGCCCCGGCCCCGGCGGCCTGACGCGCGCCCTACTGCGCGCCGGTGCGCGTGTCACCGCAATAGAGCGCGATTCGCGCTGCATCCCTGCCCTGGCGGACGTGCAGGAGGCATTTCCGGGAAAGCTGCGCGTGTTGGAAGATGACGCCCTGAAACTGGACCATGCAGAACTGATGGGTGGACCCTTCGCGGTGGCAGCCAATCTGCCTTACAACATTGGCACGCTGCTGTTTACCCGCTGGATGGGAGGTGAGACGTGGCCGCCTGTGTGGACAAGCCTGACGCTGATGTTCCAGCAGGAGGTTGCCCAGCGCATCGTCGCGAAGCCCGGCAGCGGCGCCTATGGCAGGCTGGCTGTCCTCGCCCAGTGGCGCTCCACACCAAAGCTGGCGATGAAGGTGCATCGCAGCGCCTTCACGCCTCCGCCAAAGGTGATGAGCGCAATCGTCCATGTCGTACCCAAGCCCGCGCCCGAAGGCGTATCTGCGAAGGTTCTGGAAAGACTCACCGAAGCGGCCTTCGGTCAGCGCCGCAAGATGCTGCGACAGAGTTTGAAAGGCCTGCCGGGCGCCTTGGATGCCCTGACAGCCTGCGAAATTGACCCGACCCGCCGCGCAGAAACCCTGTCGATCGAGGAGTTCGTGGCGATTGCCCGCGTCATGACAGCCTAGAATATCAGGCGCGTTCACACCGTTGCGCACTGCCGCTCTACCCCCAGTCGCAAGCCAACCAGTTGCATTGCGCCGCCTGACGGGTAATGCGGTTTGATATGCAACCACTTTCCCAGGCCGAGCGCGACCTCGTCGCGAATATTGACCAGCAGCGCATGCTGTCGCGAACGCAAGAATGGGCGGCGATAAACTCCGGCACGGACAATCTGGACGGCCTTGCCCGCATGGCACAGGAACTGTCGAAAGCTTTTGCCGCGCTCCCTGGCGAAGTCATTCTGCATGAACCTGCGCCGGTCAGCGTCGTGGATCCTAATGGCAATGAAATCGAAAAGTCGCATGGCCAGCATCTTGTATGCTCTGTGCGGCCAGAAGCGCAGCGCCGGTTCCTGCTGACCGGCCACATGGATACAGTCTTCCCTGCCAGCCATCCGTTCCAGTCTCTGAAATGGCTGGACGACGAGGTGCTGAACGGCCCCGGCACTGCCGACATGAAGGGCGGTATCGCCGTGATTGCAGAGGCGTTGATGGCGCTGGAAAGCAGCGATGCAGCGGCGAACATCGGCTATGACGTAATGATCAATTCCGACGAGGAGACAGGCTCCCTGTCTTCCGCCGTGCTGATAGATACGCTGGCGCGGGGCAAGTTTGCCGCTCTCACCTACGAACCCAGCGCCCTGCCCGACGGCACGCTGGCGCACGCACGCGGGGGCAGCGGGAATTTCACGCTCACCTTCGTCGGCCAGAGCGCGCACGCGGGCCGCAATCCGCAGGACGGGCGTAATGCGATCGTGGCCGCAGCCGATTGTACCGTGCGCCTGAAGGCCATGCAGCACGGCGATCTGCCGATAAATCCAGCCAAGATAGAGGGGGGCGCAGCCAATAACGTGGTGCCCGATCACGCGATCCTGCGCTTCAACATACGGCCCAAGACAACGCAGGCCGCAGAAGATTTCGCCGCCAATCTTGACCAACTTATTGCCACGATTGCCAGGGAGCATGATCTGCAAGTCACCATGCACGGCGGCATATCGCGCCCGCCAAAGCCTGTGGACGACACCGCGCAAAAACTGTTCGACCTCGTGCGCGATACCGGCGCTGCACTGGGGCAGACCATCGGCTGGCAGAGCACCGGCGGCGTGTGCGATGGCAACAATATCGCGGCCAATCATGTGCCAGTGGTAGATACGATGGGCGTACGCGGCGGCAAGATCCATTCGCCTGGCGAATTCATGATCGCCCCCTCGCTTACCGAGCGCGCGCAGCTTTCCGCCATCGTCCTCCACCGCCTCGCCACGGGAGACGCGCTGTGAGCTTTGTAATCCGTCCTGCCGTTACGGATGATCTGCAGTATCTGTACGAAATGGCAAAGCTGACCGGTGGCGGCTTCACCAATCTGCCGCCGGATCGCAATTCCCTGACCGGCAAGCTTGCAGGGTCTGACGCCGCCTTTTCCCGTAAAGGTGACGAGATCACCGGCGAAACCTTCGTGCTGGTGCTGGAAAACACCGAGAGCGGCGATGTGCGCGGCACCTGCCAGTTGTTCACCGCCGTGGGGCACCAATACCCGTTCTATTCCTATCGCATCGGAAAGCTGACGCAGTATTCAAAGGAACTGGAGCGGACAGTAGAGGCTGAACTGCTGAGCCTGTCTAACGATCTTGGCGGCACCAGCGAGGTGGGCGGCCTTTTCCTTCATCCCGGCGAGCGTGCTGGCGGCCTTGGCCTGCTCCTTGCACGCAGCCGTTACCTGTTCATCGCCGCCCACCGCCACCGCTTTGGCGACCGGGTGCTGGCTGAACTGCGCGGCATCATTGACGAGCGCGGCGGATCGCCCTTCTGGGATGCCATCGGCGGCAAGTTCTTCGGCATGAGCTTTCAGGAAGCGGACGAATTCAATGCCATTCACGGCAACCAGTTCATCGCCGATCTGATGCCCAAGCACCCCGTCTATATCGCCATGCTGGACGCAGAAGCGCGCAAGGTGATCGGCCTGCCCCACCCCAATGGCCGCGCCGCCATGCGCATGTTGCAGGACGAGGGATATTCCTATCAGGGCTATGTCGATATATTCGACGGCGGCCCCACCATGCTGGCCGATACCGACAAGGTAAAATCGATCGCCAACGCGCACCACGGCGAAGTCGTCGATGCGGCGCTGGAGAAGGGCGAAAAGGCGCTGATCGCCGCAGGTCAGTTTGCCGATTTCAGATGTTGCTACGGCGCGCGCGAGGTGCGCGGAGAGAGCATTGCCATAGACGCGCAGGCGGCAGAATTGCTGCACGTAGGCAAAGGCGACAAGGTGTGGAGCATCGGGCGATGAGCCTTCAGGAAATCAATTTCGACGGGATAATCGGCCCCAGCCACAATTACGCAGGCCTCAGCCTTGGCAATCTTGCCGCGACGAGAAACGCGGGCGCCACGGCCTATCCGCGCGCTGCCGCCTTGCAGGGTATCGCCAAGATGAAGGCGAACATGGCGATGGGTCTGGCGCAAGGCTTTTTGCTGCCCTTGCCGCGCCCCAATCTGGCGTGGATTGAAGCGTTGGCAGTAGACAAGTCAACGGATTTTGCGCTGAAAGCCGGTGCATGGTCCGCCAGTTCGATGTGGACGGCCAATGCCGCAACCGTTTCGCCCGCTCCCGATACCGCCGATGGCAAGTGTCACCTGACGGTCGCCAACCTCGTTACCATGCCGCATCGCAGCCATGAATGGCCCGATACGCTGGCGCAATTGCAGCTTGCCTTTGCCAACGACGCGCATTTCGCAGTGCACGATCCCGTCCCCCCCTGTTTCGGAGACGAAGGCGCGGCCAATCACATGCGATTGGCGGACAGCCACGGCCAGCCGGGGCTGGAAGTTTTCGTCTATGGCAAGCCGGGCGGCCGCTTCCCCGCACGCCAGCATCAGGAGGCCAGCCGCATCGTCGCACGCAGGCACGGTCTTGATCCGGAGCGGATATTGTTCGTGGAGCAGGCGCCGGAAGCTATCGAAGCGGGCGCATTTCACAATGATGTGGTGGCCGTGGCGAATGAGAATGTCTTGTTCACCCACCAGCAGGCGTTTGCTGACCCTGCAGGCACCTATGCTGCCATCCGTGCAGCCTGCCCTGATGCGCAGCTGGTGGAAGTTCCATCGGACCGCGTCAGCCTGGATGATGCGATCTCGTCCTATCTGTTCAACGCCCAGCTTCTCACCCCGCCCAATGCCGAGATGACGCTGGTGGTGCCGGAGGAATGCCGCGACAATTCGCGCGTCTGGAACTGGTTGCAGGATATGCTGGCGGGTAATGGCCCCATCCGTCATGTGAACGTGGTGGATGTGCGCCAGTCCATGGCCAATGGCGGCGGCCCCGCCTGCCTCCGCCTGCGCGTGGTGGCGGACCCGGCGACCATCGACCCGCGCTTCATGCTGGACGATGCCAAGGCGGCAAAGCTGGAGGCCGTGGTGGCCGAATACTGGCCCGACAGCATCGATCCCGCGCAGGTTGGCAACGAGGTGCTTGCACGGCAGGTTTTCACCGCACGCGCCGCTTTGCTGGAGACACTGGGTATCACCGAGCTGGCGTAATCAGCGCAAACCTGTCGGTTAGCCTTACAGTTACTCATGCCTTAACTACCAAGAAACGCGGAACTCAGCCGTTGGCACGGTGTTTGCGTAGTGTGCGTTAAGAAAGGTAACTGATGCTCAAGAAGATTTCCCGCCTGTTTATTATCAAGACCCGGTGGGAAGCTTTTCTTATCATCTATGCCCTTGCGCTGGGCGCGATGGAGCGCGGCACGCATTATCTGGAGCAATATCCCGGATGGGGCGGATACATGCTGATGGCGGCATGCAGTGGCGCGGTTTTCCTGGCCGGCGCCAAAATCCTCGACTGCCTGAAATATGAAAAGGCCGCGAAAGACGCCGCAAAGGCGATTCCCGAAAAGTTCTGATTGAAAATGAAGGTTGGGGTTTCTGTTGCCAGCAACCCATCCCGCTCAAGTGTCGGGAAGAGGACCGTAAAGCCGGTCGTCAGCGTGGTTCATCCTATCTGAAAATTAGTGGGGAGATTCTGTTGCTAGCCTCTCCCCGGGGCCCCGGAATCCGTTCTGTTGCCCGGTCGGTCCAACCGCGCTTTAGCTTTGTAAATTCAGTCCGTTAGGACGTCAAATTACGCAGCGATTGCGAGTGCTTCGTTATCGTTTGCACTTATGTGTTGTGAACAGTTTTACGGGTTACTCAGCCCGAGCAAAAACACCGTCTTTCAGCACACGTCGATCCTGGTTCGGCCCCATCAGGATCCGCAGAAAACTGCGAATTTTGGTGGAGCCGCCGGGTACTGCCCCCGGGTCCGCTGTACCTATTGCACGGCGCAATTTATCGCCATAGCCC
>JBASBA010000521.1:0-4338 GCA_049650885.1 Alteraurantiacibacter sp.
CAGGCGCTCGCTTTGGCGCAGGAATACTACAACGAGTGGTTTCCTGCGGCGATGCGCAAGTTCGAGTTCGTTCGGTTTGGGCTTGAAAAGGGTCACTATAAAGAGACGGCGTTCGAGCTGCATCAAGCGACCGAAACACTTTACCACTGTGCACTGCTCGTCTGCACTTTCTACACGCCTCACGTTCACAATCTCGGTTTCCTGCGCACACAGGCCGAGCGCATCGATCCGCGACTGACCTATGTCTGGCCGCGCGAGACAAAACGCGACCGAGCGCGCTTCGAGAAGCTCAAGGAAGCCTATGTGAAAGCGCGCTATTCGAAGCATTACCGTATTACAAAGGAAGAGCTTGAGTGGCTCGGCGAACAGGTCGAGGAACTGGGCCGTGTCGTCCACGAAGTCTGCTCCGAGCGGATTTCCAAACTTGAGAACGCGGCTCAATCGGCGTGATCGTCGGCTGCTGAAATCAACGCGCGGGCAGCTATCGCGTCCGCGCTCTGCGGTCTTCACAAATCAGCACTAGCGCTCCAAAATCCTCGCGCTCGCCCAGCCGGTCGGCGATGCAGCGAACACATTCAAGCGGCAGACCGTTTTCATGCGCCAGCGAACGCAGATAATCGTCGCGCGTCTCCGCCCCGCACGTCCGGTAAAGCAAAAGCAGGTCCGTCATATCCCTTGTCCTCCGGCTGAAAGCCGCACTGCCTGCGGCCTGCGGCTCTGCCTTCCGGCGAGGATGGGAGGGGGAGGGAAAACCGCAAATCGATGCCCTGGCGCGTGCCAGCGGGCAACGCCCGCCACACGGGGGCGTCTATTTGCGGTTTGGGAACGAGAGGGTGAAGCCCTTGGCGTTCCCGCCAATCAAACATCTGCGCCGTCAGGCGCTGCCCCGAGCCGCGTCAGCGGCTCACAGAAACGGCGCCCTCGCGCGGCGCGACGCGGACGGGCGATGTGTCGGCAAGCCGAGTGCGCGGCAAGGCTGTTGCATCGCAGATGCAGCGCCGCTGATGCAATCGAGCGCGCGACCGGCGCTCGCCCGGCAAGAAGACAGGCGAGAGCGCCTGCGGGTCAGCACAAAGACACCGCGCCCGCAGGAGCGCAGAATGCGCGTGACCGAGCGCGTCCTCCGGAAATTCCCGCTCAACTTGAACTGCTCCCGATCGCAACCCGGATGGGCCGGGACTACAGGCCCGGTCCGCGCAGCGGATAGAGCGGGTTGCCCGCAGGGCAGCTATGGCCATGAATCTTCATCGGTGCTTAATTGCCAACCTGATGACAATACCAGCCAACATTCTCAGTGAAACTCTCTCCAAATTGGCGTCATCACATCTTGCTGCCATCCGCAATCGGCTGGACGACTTCGACGACATGCTCTGCACAGCAATCCTGATCGAGGCCGCCCGGGTTATCGACTATGAAAATGTCCTGATGGGCTCCAGCGAGGACGAAAGCCACCATCTCCCCTATCCAGCCTTCGACGTCATGTGCCGAGGCTGGAACCCCCTTGTGCATTATGTATTGCCGAGGCTGCCAAAGATCCGCGGGATTCCGATTCAGGAAAGCACGTCCACTACCCGCTCGCATGCTCGATCCATTCTGCATAACTTCGGCCAGTATGCGGTCCTTCAAAAGGCTGCAGATATGTCGTTCCACGGTTTCCTTGCAGGAAGCGAAACCGAAAGCGGAATCAGCCTTAAGTTCACGGTCGGCGAGGACAGTGATCATTTTCTTGACCAGCTGGAAGCCGAAGCGCTCGAAAAAGCTTTGAGCGGTACCGAAGAAACAACGACCGTCGGGAGGCTCGCCCCTGACGAAGTTGATGAGCTTGCCGCATCTCTTGTCTTCCCGTTTGAGACAGGCTGCGGAACCATGGTTGGCTACGACGCCGATCCAAGGCTCGATGCGCACTTTATCGAACTTGCCGGCCCGAAAGCTATGGAATGGCGGGCTGAAGCCGGGATTCATCCAGACATCCAAGGCAATCAACTGAACGGGGCAGACGTTGCCGCCGTGGTGATGATGCTTGCCAGCTTTTATCTGAAGCACATCTGGATTGTCGGTGTTGGAAACAAACGCCTCTCGAGCATCAATTACTGTATGAGCCTGACCATCTGGAAAAAGCCGGATGAACTCGTCGAATCAATCTCCTCTTTCACCGGGATCGATGCTGGGAGGGTCGAAGCAGCCCTGCGCGCAATCGTGGTGACACGCGAAGACGCCGCATATTTCGGTGCTGAACCTACACCCCTCATGCCGATGCTGCTGGAAATCTCCGAGGGCTACTGGCTTGCTCCCGTCAGCAGCATCTTCCGCAACCCCTTTACTGCAATCAGAATGCTCAATGAATGCCGCAATCCCGCGACGGCTCAGTCGATAAGGCAACCGAGAGAACAATGGATGACTTCGGATCTTTACGCTCTTTTTGAAGGCAGCCGGTATCAGGTTGTAGAGCTTCCCACGCGACTAAAGAGAGACGGCCAGCTCGTCACCGACATAGATGCCGCAGTGCTGGATATGACGACTGGCGAACTCGGTCTGTTTCAGCTCAAATGGCAGGATCTCGCCTCGAACCGGCTCAGAGCTATCAGGAGCAAGGCGAAGAACTTTGTTGAGCGCGTCAGCTTGTGGGCGGACCAGGTGGAGGATTGGATTGAAGAATTCGGCGAGACTGAGCTCTGCCGAGCCCTCAAGCTGAAGCTCCCCAACGGAGCTGTCCCCAGCCGGGTGATGATGTTCGCAGTGGGAAGGTCCGGTGCGCGTTTCAAAAGCTACGGATACGCTTTGACCAACGAGAATATAGCAGCATGCAACTGGAACCAGTTTGTTCGCCTGCGCTACGAGGTTGGTCCTTCTGAGCGGGTTCTTTCAGAGATTCACAGCAGAATTTTTGCAGAACAGAGCCGCATCGAGATGCGAAAACCTCTCCCTTACTCGTTTGAAATTGACGGCAGGCCGATCCGCTTCGAGGATATGTGGAGTGCTGCTGTCTGATGTAGGCAGCCGGTCATGGGAGGGACATACCTTCTGCCCGCGCCTTCTCAATTGTGTCCAGCAAAACAGCGCACTGCTTTTCGGTCGGAATCTTTGAAGGCATCTGCGTCGCAATTTTCAGAATGCCCATCTCTTTGGGGGTTAGCAGGCGTCGCGCCGCAAGCAACTCCTCGATTCTCCGCCAGTCTGATGCCGGGATGCCGATAACCTTGCGTTGCGCGTCGATGCCGTTGTCGATCTTCTGGGTTTTCTTGGCTGACTTCGCCTCGATCGCCGCTTCATCGGCAGAGACAAGTTCGTCCCAGAACTCATCGGGCAGCTCGGGTTCAATCCTGTCAATCTGAGCCTGGATACGGGTCCAGCAGGCATCTTTCTTGCACCACTCCGAGATGTTCGAGATGCCCTGTGCAGGTTTGGTAATGTCATCATTCACGGCTTTGGCAACGATACTCAGAACCTGTTCCAGGGTTTTGTTGATTCGCTGCGCATTCCATATCCGCTGGAAGTCCAAGCTCTGATTCTGACGCTTCGTAATCTCGCTTAGCACAGCAATAGCGTAGGCAACTATGTTGGCGCGATAGCCGCCGTTGTACCATTGTTGCGAGGAAACAAGCTTTTCCACCGCCCGAAAAATTATCCCGCGTGCGACTGCGCGGCGGAAATAAAATTCATTGAAGCCATCAGGACCCTTCTCCCACTCCTTGCCGATGCGGTGGGCGTACTTGGCAAAGTTTTTCTGAGCACCGAGATTTACCCAGCGCGGATGCTCGTCCCATGTGTTCTCGAACTTGGCCAAATCGGTTTTGGTAAACATCTGGGATTTCGGGTTCTCGGCCTTGAATCGCTTCTGTTCACCGGGGGTCATCTTGGACTGAGCGTCAGCGTACTGGCCTCGTGCGCGCTCATAGAACCATTTGGTTTCCCGCTGCGCTCCCTGCTGAGCGGGTGCCCAGAGTCGACGAGACAACTCTTCCAAACGAACGTGGAACGGGTGGTTGGAAAAGAAATCCGCCGCGTTTACGCGGTTCTGGGTGTTTGCATATTCGGATATGCGGGGGACGACGCTTTCGCTTTGGTCGCTGTCGATGACCGACAATTTCATTTGAACGAAGATGTTCGCCAGATCGGCCTTGTCCTTGCGCCGCGTATGGAAAAGCGAGGCGGTCGTCTGGCCTCCGTTCACAATCTGCAGATCGAGGATGCGGGTGATTTTAAGACCCGAGCCCGTGTCGTCCACTTCCACGCTCTGGGCTGTTGCTGTGATTCCGTTGTTGTAGGCAAAAAACATTTGGGGTTCGGTCAGGATGGTCGTTCGGATCCCCTTGTTCACCTTGCCGCGCGCTTGAAGGA
>JBASBA010000522.1:0-1673 GCA_049650885.1 Alteraurantiacibacter sp.
GTCGGGTGGCGTCTCCCGGCCCTCGAGTTCATCGAGCACCCGGTTGAGGACCGCGGCCGCGTCCGTCAGGCCTGCGGCACGAACGTAAACCCTGGTTCTGGCGTCGCGCTGCTCGTCGGTGTGGTGCGCCCACATCAGCGCGCGCAGCAGGCTGGTCTTTCCCGATCCGCGATCGCCCTCCACGACGATGTTGAAGCCGCGCCTGAGGTCGCGAGAGATTTCCTCGGACTCCCAATTCCGACCGGCGAACAGTGCTTGGTCGCGCTGGGTCGCCAGCAGTGGTCTCGAGGTCAGGTCCATGACCCCAAGTATCAGCCCTGACATTACTTACTGTCAATAGTGTAAGTGTCACAATTTGCCGCGACGCCGATTGGGCTGAGCGACGAGCGGTCGGACTCATCGATACTAAACTAAGCGCGGGTGCCGGTTGCTGTACTTGCGTCGGCGCTTGGCCGCGTTGCCACAGCGGGATCCTTGACTTCGGCGGGGATCGCCAACCTGGGGTCACCACCTGGAGGCGGCGAAACTCGCGCAGGACAGAGTAGGAAAAGAGTCCGACGGCCGGGTCTCTGTCCTAGTCGAGCCCCTGAGCGTACCCACGAGATCGTTGACCAATACCTTTGCTGGATCAAAGAAGCCGTCTAAAACTAGAGCCGCTTGAGAAGTTCCATCTTCTTCCTAGTGAACTCCCCGTCGGTGAGTACCCCGGCCGCGTGCAGGTCGGCGACTTGCTGAAGCAACTCTACGGTGCTGACTGTGGGCGCGTCATCGCTAGGGTCATGTTGCAGATCAGCAGGCGCGCCCAAAACCTGGTCTGCCACCGGACCTGACGGTCTGGGCCCCCGAACTGCCAGTGTCTGTGAGAGTTCATCGATGGCCTCGCGACTGGAGACCAGAACCAGGTCAGCCTGTCTTCTCTTCTCGCGCAACTGTTCCAAGAGCAAGACGATTTCGCGTTGCTCCCGAGCGAGGCGTTTCCTAGCTTTTCGGTCAGACCTGTCTATGACCAAGTTCTTGCGCTGGTGGAAGATGTCCCGCAGATACTCAATGCAAATGCTCACGAGATCTGCGGTCGCGGCCAAGTTACGTTCTACGCTCGCGGCCTGCGCACTGCGCGCGGCCAAGATGGCTCGCTGTCGGGCTTTTTTCTCAATCTTGACTGACTTCACGTTGGCGGCAGCCCGGTTGATTTCAGATGCCATCTCGTGAAGCTGCTGGGGTTCAACGAGTGCTCCGGTGAGGTGGTGACTGTTCCGTTCCCAAAGAACTGCTTCGTGTCCCGCTGGCCACTCAACTTGAAGCATGAGCTCGCGGCGATCATTGGTGCTCTTCAACACCCACCCTTGTACGACCTGTTTGTTGCCTTGGTTCTCCGCGGTGGCATGCAAAGACTCAGTCAGTGGCACCGTGTGACGCGGCATGACGAGCTCGGTGTCATAGAGAACAACGCGCACTGCCGAGCCCAACGCTCGGATTTTTGTCGGTGCACCGGCCTGGGTGATCGCGTTTTTCAAGCTCGCCGCTTCTGCGCCGAACCATTTTGTCAGAGCGACCAAGTTCTCACGCGCTTCTTTGGCGTGACCGATGACCTGCGCGGACTCATCTTCAGCGAAAAATGAGGGCAGGCTCGATGACTGAGAACCAGCCACCGCTGGCGCTCCGTGGTTTTTGTT
>JBASBA010000523.1:0-9181 GCA_049650885.1 Alteraurantiacibacter sp.
GATAAAATTGCGAGAGGCGCGCGGGACTGGGTCGCAGTTCGTAAAGCCGTGAATGCAAGGCCGTGGCCACCACGAACAACAGGATCAGGCTGGCAATTGCGGCCGTCAAATCCTCGCGCCCTGCTGCAAAAATCGCGACACTGCCGCCCACCAGCAAAACCAGCGGAGCGAGGAGAGTCAAACACTTCGCAACACCGCGATGCGTGGCAAAGGCGATCGTGTAGCTGAGGAGATAAATGCCCAGCGGGATCACCCACAAAAGCGGGATGGCCATGATGTCGGTGGTGAGAAACGTAGTGGTCGACAGCATCAGACCCGAAGGCACCGCAGGCAAAAGCAGCCATGTGGCGCGCCGCTTCCAATCGGGCGGTTCTCCCCCCGCGTTGTGCGCCGCATTGTCGGGAGCGGCACCACCACGGCTGAAAACGGCGCATGCCACCAGCGCCAGCAGGCCGACATAGCCCATTGCCCAGCCCCAGCTTTGCTCTCCCAACGTCAGTAGCGGCTCTGCCAGCAGGGGGTAGGTCAACAATCCGGCAAAGCTGCCAAGATTGGATGCGGCGTAAAGCGGATAGGGATTGCCCGCCTCCGGATGGGCGGCAAACCAGCGCTGGATCAGCGGGGCCTGCGCGGAAACGGCGAAGAACGCTGGCCCCACAGTCAGCAGGAACAGCCACGGCACCCACACGACTTCCCACCCTTCGTCCGGCTGTGAAACCGGGGCCAGGGTGAGTGGCAGGGTAAGTCCGGCCAGGGCCAGCAGCGTCAGATGGATCAGTCCCTGCCTGCGCAGCGAAAATCGACCGATCGCGTGGGCATAGGCATAGCCCGCCAGCAACAGTGCCTGATACACCAGCATCGCGCTGTTCCAGACATTGGGCGCGCCGCCCAATTGCGGCAGCGCCATGCGCGCCACCATCGGCTGCACCAGAAACAACAGGAAACTTCCCGCGAAGATCGCCAGCGTGAAAAGCCAGCGACGCGGTGCCGTGGCCCTGTCAGTCATCAACGCGCTGCGCCCACTCCTGCGCAGTGATGGCGTAAACTATCGTGGGGTTGAGCTCGGCAGGCCAGTTCACATCCTCGTAATCCAGATCGCTGCGCCGGGTCATGCCGACTTTGCGCATCAAGCCCCAACTGGCGCGATTGCCTGCAACGGTAAGCGCGATGATAATTTCGGCGCCAAATTTCTCGAAGCCCAGGCCAAGCGATGCGATGGCCGCTTCCTTGGCGTACCCGCGCCCCCACGCATCCTCCCGCATACGCCAGCCGATTTCCACCATGTCGAACACGGGGGTATCCTCCAAATTGGCGCGCTTCAGACCACAGAACCCCAGCATCTCGCCAGCCAGGTATCCGCCATCATCCTTGCGCTCCATCACCCAGAAGGTGTGCCCGAAGTTGCGCCGGTATCCAGCAAGGCGATCCATGGCTCCGGCGCGCGTTGCCTCGTTCGCCACTCCGCCCAGCCAGCGCATGACTGCGGGCGTATTGGTCAATTCCCAGAAATCTGCCCAATCGTCTTCGCGCCAGTCGCGCAGCACCAGGCGTTGCGTCTCATGCTGGAAATCAGCCATTGAGTATGCGCGCGGCAACAGGCGCATGATAGGTCAGCACGCCAGAGCATCCGGCACGCTTGAATGAAATCAGCTTTTCCATCAGCAAAGCGTCACGGTCGCCCACGCCGGCTGCGGCACCCGCTTCGATCAGCGCGTATTCGCCGCTGACCTGATAGGCGAAAACCGGCACCTCGAACCGCTCTTTCACTCGCCAGATCAGGTCGAGATAGGCGAGGCCGGGCTTTACCATCACGCTGTCCGCACCCTCGGCCAGGTCCAGCTCCACCTCGATCAGCGCTTCGGAGCCATTGGCCGGATCCATCTGATAGGTCTTCTTGTCGCCCACCAATCGCCCGTCCGAACCCACTGCATCGCGGAATGGACCGTAGAAGGCGGAGGCGTATTTGGCGGCGTAGCTCATGATCTGGATATCGTGATGCCCACCCATCTCCAGTGCCATGCGGATGGCTTTCACCCGTCCATCCATCATGTCGGATGGGGCAATAATGTCGGCCCCGGCTTCTGCCTGGTTGATCGCCTGATCGACGAGGACGGCCACAGTATCGTCATTGGTGACATAGCCCGCACTATCGACCAGCCCATCCTGCCCGTGCGTGGTATAGGGATCCAGTGCGACATCGGTGAGGATACCGACATCATTGCCGCATGTATCACGGATGGCGCGAATGGCGCGGCACATCAGATTGTCCGGATTGAAAGCTTCGTCACCCCGCTCACTGCGCAGCCCCGCCTGGGTATTGGGGAACAGCGCGATACACGGGATGCCCAGCTCCACCGCCTCTTTCGCGCGTTTCGCAATCCCATCGACCGACCAGCGCGAAACACCGGGCAGGCTGGCCACGGGGTCTTCCACGTTCGCGCCATCGGTCACGAACATCGGCCAGATCAGATCGGCTGATGTCAGTGTGGTTTCGCGATGCAATGCGCGGCTCCAGGCATTGGCACGGGTGCGGCGAAGGCGAGTGCTGGGATAGCTGCGTGTCATCAGGCGACACCTCTGCCGTAAAACAGGGGCGCGAGCAATCGGGCAGATTCTTGCCCCAAGCGCTTGTTTGATCCAAGCTAGTCAACGACCAGGCGGTTTTCGATCCTGTCTATCTCGCGCACAGGTTCATTCGCGGCAGAGGGGTCTGGAGCAAGGCTGGAAAGTGCCGCGCCGGGCTTCACCATCTGCAACCGCACCAGCTGCTGGCGGAAGTTGGCCATCTCCTGTGCGGATAGCTGCGCGCGGTTGACGAACTTGACGCTGGCCGGATCAATCTTCTGACCGCCGCGATACATTTCGTAATGCAGATGCGGACCTGTTGAAAGGCCGGTCGAACCGACATAGCCGATAACCTGTCCGCGCCGCACTGCTTCGCCGTTGCGCACCGCAATCCGGCTCATATGCGCATATCCCGTAGAAAGGCCCCCGCCGTGGCGGATGCGTACAAAGTTGCCATAACCGCCGTTGCGGCCCGAAAAATTCACCGTGCCATCGGTTGCCGCATAGATGGGCGTGCCGTGGCGCGCCCGAAAATCCAGCCCGGAATGCATGCGGCGATAGCCCAGGATGGGATGGCGGCGCATTCCGTAACGCGACGATATCCGGCCGGGGACAGGGGCGATAAGTCCTTCCTGCACAACTCCCTCGCCCGAAGCGTCGTAAAACCGTCCTTCGCGCCCAAAGCGCATCAGTTGCTTGCGCGGACGATCGTCACGGATGATGGCGGCATACAGAAGATCGCCAACTTCCACTTCACCCGTGGCGGCACGCCGATAATCCACGATCATGTCGAATTCATCGCCAGCGGAAACGTCGCGGTTCATGTCCAGATCGCTGTCCAGCGTCCGCAGGAATTGCTGCACCGCACTGGGCGGCGCACCTGCTGCGCGCGCGGAACGGTACAGGCTGTCGCCCACCGTGGCACGAATGCGCAGCGGCGTGGTATCCACCATGATCGGCCTTGGAACGAGAACAAGCTGCCCGCTACGGCGCTTCACCGCCAATTCCAGATCGAATCGCGCGCGGAAGGACAATGCATCGACAGGACGCGGCGCATCAGTACCGGCGCGGCGACCCAGCGTGATATCGACAGGCGTGCCCGATGCAATATCATCCAGTGACACGGCATTGCCCACCATCGCCGCGATCAGCTCCGCTTCGTTTGTGCTGACACCTGCGCGGCGCAGCATCCTGTCAAAACTGTCGCCCTGGGCCAAAGTCGCGACAAGATCGATGCGCGGCCGGTCCGGCGCAGCGGCAAGCGGCTGCACGGCCATCGTCGCGCCCATACGGCGGCCTGTATCGGCGCCAAGTGCAAGCGGCAGGATCATCTGGCTGCGAAATTCATCTCGCACACGATCGTCTATGCGCATGGCGGGCGCGGCTTCCACGGCGGAAAAACCGGGCCAGCCGGCAATCGCGACGGCAGAAAGGCCGACCAGCGTGGCAACCCCGCGCAACCAGCGACGCGACCCGATGTCACGGCCCAGATCGGGCGCAAGGTCTGCGCGCGAAAGGCGGGCCGATGCGGACTTGCGCCAGCTGCCATAGCTTTTGGATATGCTGGAGGCCTTGCGCGAACGGCGTGCTGGCTTCCCCTCACCCTCGTCGACGACCTGCGAAAGAGTCAGTTCGGCGGGCGGACGGTTGTCCTGCGCCGCTACCTGCTCCTGCTTGTCGTGATCTCTGAACAAAGCGCCCTCCTTGATGATCGCGAAAATCCCGCTTCGCAATTGAAGGAGCGCAATCGGTATGTCGGCAAGGGAGTAATCGTCGGAAAGGCTGAAGCAATAAAGTAAATTTCGCCTTAACGACGATGAGTTGCGCCTCCTCAGCGCCGAACTGAGTCTGCGTGGGTAGGCCGCCCGGTGCCGGTTGCGCCGGAGGCGGCAAACCTCCATGTGAACCAGCACTGTGACCTCACCACGCTCCGACAGCCATATCCGCGCGGTCCTTGGCCCGACGAACACCGGCAAGACGTATCTCGCGATCGAGAGAATGTGCGGCCATTCCTCGGGCGCGATCGGCTTTCCACTGCGTTTGCTGGCGCGCGAAGTGTACGACAAGGTCTGCGCGATCAAGGGTGAGGACGCCTGCGCACTGATAACCGGGGAGGAACGGATCGAACCTCCCAATGCCCGCTATTTCCTGTGTACTGCCGAGGCGATGCCGCGCGATGGCGGCAATCGGGCTTTCGTGGCGCTGGACGAGGCGCAGATCGGCGCGGATCGGGAACGCGGCCATATCTTTACGGACAGGTTTCTCAACGCCCGGGGCCGGGAGGAGACCATGCTTCTGGGTTCTTCCACACTGGAGCCGATGGTTCGCAAACTGATCCCCGAAGCCCGGATCGAGGAGCGCCCGCGCTTCTCCACCCTCACCCATGCAGGCAGTTCGAAACTTTCGCGCCTGCCGCCGCGCTCCGCCATCGTCGCCTTCTCTATCGAGCAGGTTTATCAGGTGGCCGAATTGCTGCGCCGATTTCGGGGCGGCGCAGCTGTAGTGATGGGCGCGCTTTCACCGCAAACGCGAAACCGACAGGTCGAATTGTTCCAATCCGGTGAAGTGGATTACATCGTCGCAACCGATGCAATTGGCATGGGGCTCAACCTTGATGTGCACCATGTCGCCTTTGCTGCCCTGTCGAAGTTCGACGGGGTGCGGCAGCGTCGGCTGATGCCGGCAGAGATGGCGCAAATCGCCGGGCGGGCCGGGCGGCACCAGACTGATGGCAGTTTCGGTACATTGTCGGGCAATCGGCGTGGCGCCCCGCTGGAGCTTAGCGAGGATGAAGTCTTTGCGATTGAAAACCACAGGTTTGTGCCCGTTACGCAGATGTTCTGGCGAGAGCCCAATCCGCGTTTCGACACTCTGGATGTGTTGATCGGCGATCTTGAATCCCGTCCGATGGAGGAAGGCCTCTCGCTCGCACCGGAAGCGATTGACCTCGCCGTGCTGAAACGCCTGGCAGAACAGCCCGATATTGCCGACGACGTCAGGACAGCAGGAAATGTCCGCCGGTTCTGGGAAGCGTGCCAGCTTCCCGATTTCCGTCAGCAAGGCGCGGATGCTCATGCGCGGTTCGTTGCGCGTCTGTGGAGCGATCTGCGGCATGACTACATCGGAGCAGATTTCGTCGCGGCGCGGATTTCAGAACTTGATAATGCGTCCGGCGATATCGACACCTTGCAGGGCCGCCTTTCCGCTATTCGCAGTTGGGCCTATATCTGCCAAAGGCCGGACTGGGTGCTGGCGCGTGACGAGATGGCCGCACGGGCGCGTTCTGCAGAATCGAAACTGTCGGATGCGCTGCACCAAAAACTCACAGAGCGTTTCGTGAATCGCCGGACGTCTGTATTGATGAAGGGTATGGGTAAGGATGCAGGACTTTTGCGCGTAGAATTGAAAGACGATGGCCAGGTCACGGTGGAAGACCAGCCGATCGGCCATCTCGATGGTTTCCGGTTCGTCGTCGATGCCGACGCCACGAGCGAGGAACGCAAGCTGATGCTTGCCGCGGCAGAGAAACACATGGCAGGCTTGCTTGCGCAGAAGGCGCAGAAACTCGTTTCTCACGAGCTTGGCGATCTGCGCATCGAAAACAGCCAGATCCTGCGCGACGACCAGCCGGTGGCCAGGCTGGAAAAGGGCAAGTCCCCCAGCCGCCCGCGCCTGGTAATGGCGAAAGAACTGGGCCAGCTTGATCCAGCCCATCGCTCCCGCCTTGAAGGGGCCTTGCAGCTTTGGCTGGAGGAGCAGCTTTTGCCGCTGGCCCCTCTGCGCGCGCTGGAAGACGCTGCGACCGATCCCGAAGCTGGCACCGAAGTGCGCGCCTTGTTGCTGACCCTGGCGGATCGCAACGGCACGACCCGGCGCGAGGATGCCGGCCTTGCCCATGTGCCCAAGGAAAAACGTCCCTTCATGCGCCGCCTTGGCGTCACCATCGGTTCTCTCGACGTATTCGTACCCGCCTTGCTCAAACCTGCCCCGCGCCAGTTGCTCAAACGACTCGGCCTTGATCCACGTGCCGTTCGCGATGCGATGGAAGCCGTGATCGAGGGCGGGAAGCAACTGCCCGCCGGTTATCGCCACGCAGGCAAGCAGGCGATCCGGATCGATATGGCGGAAAAGCTGTTTCGCGCCGCGCATGAAAGCCGGGCCAAGGCACCACAGGGCAAGGACGTGCGCGGCTTTCGTGTCGACAGCGCGCTTGCAACCAGCATGGGCTTGCTACCGGAAAACTTCCGCAACCTAATGAAGGATGCAGGATTTCGCGCTGGTCAGCCCGTGGAGCTGGCAGAGGGCGCATTCGGGCCGCCGCGACCCATACCGTGGACCTGGCGTGCCCCGCGCAAGGATTTTGCGCCCAGAACCAACCAGCGTGGCACGCGCCGACCGAACAAGGATGCGGCTGGCAAAAAGCCAGGGGGTAAAGGTTTCAAGGGCGCAGGCGCCAAGGCTGCAAAATCCACACCTCCCCCAAGGCGAGAGCCGAAGGGCGATGGCGGTCAGGCATTTGCCGGTCTCGCGGACCTGCTCAAGAAGAACTGATGCGGCTGGACCTGCTTCTCGTGCGATTACGCTTTGCAAAAAGTCGCATGATTGCACAGCGCTGGATCGCGGACTCGCATATTCGCTGCAACAGCAGGCGGGTGACCCGGCCGGATCAGGCCATGGCAGCGGGAGATGTGTTGACCTTGCCGATCGGCCGCGGCGTTCGCGTGATCGCACTTGAGAGCCTTCCGGAGAGACGTGGCCCTGCAAAAGAGGCACGCACACACTATCGGGAGCTTGACGCTTGCCCGTCTATCGCCATAGCAGGGGCCGAATCGCGGCCACATATGGCCGAGCATGAAGGACGAACGAACCAATGACCTATGTCGTCACCGACGCCTGCATCAAGTGCAAGTACACAGACTGTGTTGAAGTCTGTCCGGTGGATTGCTTTTACGAAGGCGACAACATGCTCGTCATCAACCCGTCAGAATGCATCGATTGCGGCGTGTGCGAGCCGGAGTGCCCGGCCGAGGCAATTCTTCCCGATACCGAGGGCGGCATCGAGAAATGGCTGGAGATCAACACGAAGTTCTCTGCCGAATGGCCGAACATCACCGAAAAGAAAGATCCCCCCGCCGATGCCGACGAGCACAAGGGCGAAGACGGCAAGTTCGAGAAATTCTTCTCCGAAGAGCCGGGCGAAGGCGACTAGTTCAGCAAGCGACTGAACCATTGCGCGCAAGACACGTTGCTGGGGAATGGGAATTTTTGACACACTCAAACGCGCATTCGCCGCGTCTGGCCGGAATAATGTCTCCATCCTTTCAGCCGGCGTTGCGTATTACGCATTTCTGGCAATGGTGCCGCTGCTGGCAGCCACCGTGCTTACCTACGGTCTTATCGCCGATCCAACGATGGTGGCGAAAGATGTGTCGACCTTGGCGAACAACCTGCCGCAAGCTGCCGCCGAGATAATCGGTGACCAGCTTCAATCGGTGGTCAAATCGTCAGGCACTGCCAAGGGACTGGGCCTCCTACTGGCGATTGCCCTTGCATTGTTTGGCGCACGCAACGGGGCGGGCGCGGTTATCACGGCCATATCGCTTGCGTTCAACGATTCAGAACAGCGCGGCTTCCTGCGTGCAAACCTTCTGGCGCTGGCGATTACTGTTGGAGCGGTCGTCGGGATGGGCGTTGTCGCCGCCGCGATGACAGCCACGACCGCGCTGACCAGTCTAATTCCCAACCTATCGGGTGCGGGGAAGCTTTTCGGGCAGGTCGTTCCGCACGTCATACTGGCCGGGCTGGGCGGAATCGGTGCAGCCTGGTTATATCGCACCGTGCCAAACAATACACAGCCGGCCTTTCGCGAGGTGGTCCCGGGTGCACTTTTGGCAAGTAGCGGCCTTGTATTGTTAACGCTGGCGTTCAGCTTCTATGTCGCGAATTTCGGCAGCTATAACGCGACTTACGGCTCGCTTGGCGCGGTGGTCGTATTGCTGACCTGGCTCTATCTCTCGGCTTATGTGCTTCTTTTCGGTGCCGAAATTGCTGCTGTTTCTACACAGGACAAGCCAGCTTGATTGATCAAAATGCGGTCTGAATTGCAAGACTCGCAATTCAGGCAGAAACCTGCTATATAATGCCGCAACTGCACAATCCGCGCGGATTTGCAGGCGGATAGGAAGGCAGGTCTCCGCTTTTAGCTTCAGAATCGTCACTTTACAAACGTCGCGTGAATTTGCGGCGCCGAGAGTCGTCTGATTGCGGAACCCCTTAAGAAAGGAATGTCCATGGCCGCGAATGCGACCGCCTTTGAAGTTGGCGATTACGTTGTTTACCCAAAGCACGGTGTTGGCCGTGTTATCGAACTGCAGAATGAAGAAATTGCCGGGATGCAGCTCGAACCTTACGTGCTCCGGTTTGAAAAACAACGCATGACCGTGCGCGTCCCGACGAATAAGATCGAGAGTATCGGCATGCGCCAGCTTTCCAGCGACAAGACGCTGAAGGAAGCGATGGAAACCCTGAAGGGCAAGCCCAAGGTGAAGCGCACCATGTGGAGCCGCCGGGCGCAGGAATATGAAGCGAAGATCAACTCGGGCGACCTGGTGTCGAT
>JBASBA010000524.1:0-1613 GCA_049650885.1 Alteraurantiacibacter sp.
TTGGAAGGGAGAGCGCCTGCCGCCCGTTCCCACCTGGCCATACCCGTTCATTCTGAAAGCCAGCCACGGCTGCAACCAATATGCCATTTGTCACAATCGGTCCGACTGGGATCTTCATGACCGGGACTGGAACCAGCTAACGGTGTTGGAAGAGGCTGATGTTCCACCTCCGAAGAATCTTCAATCGATGCTTCATGCCGCTGAGTTGGTCGGGCGTCACTTCGATTTCGCGCGGGTGGATTTCTATGAAATCGACGGCTCTCCAAAATTCGGAGAGGTGACATTCTATCCCGGCTCCGGCCTCGATCCCTTTGATCCACCGCGCTGGGATCTGGAACTTGGCAAGCAATGGCTGGCGGCACAAAGCCAGCGAGCCGGCGTGGCCAAGCAAGCTGGTGCAATATTAAGCAGCTGAAACGCAGCAGTCCCCTGCATGTTTAACGACAAGATCGACAGGTTTACCCAGGCAGTTCTGGAGGGCTGAGCAAAAAGGCCCAGCCACCAATCATTTGAAACCGAAGCTCAGAAATTCCGGCTTCGGACCGTTCCATTCACCAGCGGGCACAGGTTCGTCATCCTGATTGCGCCGACGTGATTGGCCGGCGGGCTTAGGATCAGGCTTTTCGTCCTGCGGCTTCCTGTCGCGAGGTGCGTTGTCAGACTGTTCATCCAGAGAATGCTGAGACTGATCGCGGGTCTTGCGCTCCGGCTTCGCCCTGGCGGTGTCGCTTTTGCGCGCGCGGGACCGCTTCGGCTTTTCCTCACGATCCTCGTCAGCATTGTCGGACTGGTCCGGCGCATCCTGCCTGGGCTTTTCCTGCTTGGCCGCAGCTTTTGGCAGTTCGACGCGAACGTCTTTCTTGCCGAACACTGCGATCTTCGCGCCGGTCAGCTTCTCGACATTTTCGATAGCCTCATCGTCACCCTCGCCGACGAAGGTAAAAGCGCGGCCCTTGGCCCCGGCGCGGCCTGTGCGGCCGATGCGGTGGACGTAATCGTCCGGGTGCCACGGTGTGTCGTAATTAAAGACGTGCGAGACGCCCTTGATGTCCAAGCCGCGTGCAGCAACGTCTGATGCGACGAGGATATTGATCTCGCCGTCCTTGAATCGCTGCAATTCTGCGTTGCGGCTGGCCTGATCGATATCACCGTGGATTTCGCCACTGGCAAAACCATTGCGTTGCAGCGTCTTGTTCAGTTCGCGAACCGTGGTCTTGCGGTTGGAAAATACGATCGCAGTGTCCACCAGATCATTGCGTAGCAGCCATTCCAGCGTCGTGCGCTTTTCACGGTTCTTCACAGGGATCTTGAAGGACGTGATATTCTCATTGGTGGAAGCCGCACGGCTGACTTCCATACGTTTCGGGTTATTGAGAAATTTCTTGGCCAGCTTCTCGATCGGGGCGGGCATTGTTGCGCTGAACAGCAAGGTCTGGCGCTGGTCAGGCAGCTTGTCGCAGATAAATTCGATATCGGGAATAAATCCCATGTCGAGCATCCGGTCGGCCTCGTCGATCACAACCAGTTCGCAAGCGTTGAGCATAATCTTGCCCCGCTCGAACAGGTCCATCAGGCGGCCCGGCGTGGCGATCAGCACATCGACGCCATCGTTC
>JBASBA010000525.1:0-9640 GCA_049650885.1 Alteraurantiacibacter sp.
ATATTGCTTTTACAGAGCATCGGCAATTGCCGTTCGACCCACGATCCGATCGGTGGCGGGCAAAATCCGGCGATCCCTCGACGTCTCGCTCACAAGCTGAAACCTCCATCCACGATGATTGTTTGCCCGGTTATGTAGGCCGACCGGTCCGATGCGAGGAACCGCACCGCCTCTGCCACTTCCCGGCCTCTGCCGAAGCGGCGCAGTGCTATCGCCTTCTTCTGCTGCTCCCACACCTCCGGTGAATAGAGCGTCTGCAGAAAGTGTGTGCCAAGGCCCGCATCGATAATGCCGGGTGCCACCATGTTCGCGCGGATGCCGAACTTGCCTTCTTCCTTGGCAATGGCCCTGCCAAGTGCCTCCATGCCCGCCTTGGGGACTGACGAAAGGGCATCTCCCGGTGGGAAGGTGTAGTTCGCCACCGAGACAACGATCACGAGGTTGCCGCGCTCTTGCGCGCGGAAGACCGGCAGGATTTCCGCCACCACGCGTGTCAGTCCGATCAGCTCGGTTTCGATCACTTCGCGCCACTGGCTTTCTTCGATCTGGCTGACGAATGGCTGTTCTATGGCCACACCGGAGGCGAAGACTACGGCATCGATGGAGCCGAGCTGCGCGGCTGCATCCGCAACGGCCGATTTTACAGAGGCGGAATCGCCAAGGTCGCAGTATACCGGCCAGCCCTTGCACGAATTGGGCAGGCTGGCACAAAGCTTCTCCGCCTCTGCCTTGCTGGACCGATAGGTGAGGGCAAGGCCATCGAAATCTTCGGCCAGCGCCATGGCGGCGGCCTGCCCAAGTCCGCCGGTCGCGCCCACGATCAAGGCGTTGCTTGCGCTCATTTAACAGGCTCCTCTGGATAGCGGGCCAGCTGTTCCAGCAATTGTGCCGCAAAGGCATCGTTCCGGTCGGCTGTGAACATGTGGCCAGCGCCGGACGCGGTCAACACGGTAAGGTGCGGGGCAAGCGCCATGAAACGCGCGGTGTTGGTATCGTTGACGAGGTGGCTCAGCTCTGCCCGCACCATCACCAGCGGGGAGGTTACCCGCGCTGCTGCGGCAAGCACGGCTTCGTTCTCGCTTGGCGGATGCAGGAATTCGTCGTTCCCTGCGACGGGATCCCAGTGCCAGTGCCAGCGCCCCGTGTCGTCCTGTCGCATGGATCGGGCGAGCCGGGCGGGATCGGCAAGGCGCGGCTGGTTCAAATGTTGGGCCAGCGCATTAGCAGCCGCGTCAAGACTGTCGTAGCCCTTGGCACCTTCGGCGAAGAACTGGCGAATTCCATCAATCCCGTCGTCGGGCATGTCGGGAGCCACGTCGGCCAGCATGATCAGCCGGATTCTTGCCGGGTGGCGCGAACCACCGATCAATGCTGCCTGCCCGCCGCGAGATGCGCCTACCAGCGTTACGCGCTGCGTGAACTGCGCAAGCAGTGCCTCCACATCGCGGGCAAACGCCTCGACATGATAATCGCCATCTGCCGCCCATCCGCTCTCGCCGTGGCCGCGCAGGTCGAAAGCGACGCCGTAAAAGCCTGCTTCGCCAACCTGACGGGCAGAGTCGCGCCATGAGTTGCGGCTTTGACCGCCGCCATGAAAAAAGAGGACGGGCGGAGCCTCCGGGTCGCCAAAGGCTTCCCCGGAGAGCTCCAGTCCGTCCCCTCTGTAGCTGACAGTTTGGCCGCGCAAATCAGGCCGTCATGGGCACTGTTTCGGCGTGACTGGGGTGCTCTCCCGGGCCCTTGTAGGCAAACTTGCTAGGCGCATGGTGCCACTTGCCATCGTCCTTGCTTTCGTAGGGCGATGCCACTTCGATCAGGCATCCGTGAGTGCTTTTGGCACCGACCCAGCTCCACTTCTGCCAGGTCATGTCCGGATCGTTGAAAGTCTCGCCGCCGCCCGGAAGGTGCAGGCCTTCGGCCTTCAGCTTTTCCATCGCTGCGGGCACATCGTCAGTGCTGAAGCACAGGTGATGGACATGCTCGCCCACCTTGTCGAGCCGCTTGCCCAGCGGTGTGCCGGGGGCAGGCTGGATGAACTGGATCTCGGTCGAATGTTCGTTGACGAAAGTAGCCCACTTCATGCCGGCATCGTCGCCGCTGGAGAATTCGTCGTACTTTACGAGGGGCTTTTCGAGCGACTGCGGATCGAGCACGCGGAGGATCTTGGTCCAGTCCTCAATCGCCTGATCGAGATCGCGAACCACCATGCAGACATGGGCAAAGGGACCACTGGGCATTATTCTTCTCCTTGAATTAGATGATGATTGTGGCGGTGCCGGCATTCACGGTGCCACGCCCGTCCACATCGAGTTTGAGGCCACAGGAAACACGGTTTCCCTCAACCGCCGTCACTTCACCGGACGCGACCGCGCGGTCGCCTTCGTAGACGTTGTCGAGAAAGCGGGAATCCATGCTTTCGATGAGGCAGCCGGGAAAGGCCGCCATCAGCATGTTCATCATATAGGCCACGTTGATCGGGCCCTGGTTGATGCGTTTGTCGCCAAGGCCCTTGGCCTTTACCACTTCCACATCGAGGTGGATCGGGTTGGGATCGGCCAAAAATACGGACCAGTCGCGCATGGCTTCTGGGCTGACGCTTTCGATCACGAAGGGCGGCAAGGCATCGCCCGGCTTGAATGTATTTACGGCGGTCATGCGGCCAGTTCCTTGCGCGGCAGTACCCATACGTTGTCGGTCTCCAGCACCGCATCGCCGCCTTCGGCCGGGCGCAGGCGCAGGCGGTAAGTAAGCACGTCCATCACGCCAAGCTTACGACTTTTCTTGCGCACCAGGCTAAGGATCTCGCCGGTAACACTGTAGTCGTGTCCAACCATCAACTGCTGGGCAAAGCGTACGCCCGATGAACCCATCATCGGGCCATCTTCCACATTGAATTCGCAGGTTTCGCACACGCCCGCAACGGTCTTGCCCATGGCGACCTGGGTGGCGATGTAATAATAGATAGGGTGCGCGGTGCCATCGCTGGCCGGCTCCACTCCGGTGGACTTGCACAGGGCGGCATTTTCATCGGCGCTAATCGTGAAGATCGCGGTGCCATCCAGCGATGTTCCGGCAACGTCGGGGGCAAGGGGGAAATCTTCCATCTGCTAAATCCTTCAGAACGACCGCGGCAGGCCAAGGTTCTCGGCAATCGAGTTGCGCACCATCTCGTTGGAGATCGGCGTCATCCGCAAGATGCGGTGATCACGCCAATAGCGCTGCATATCGGTTTCGGCCGAATAGCCCATTCCGCCCATGATCTGGATGCCCAGGTCGGCCGCCTTCACGGCATTTTCCGTGGCCACCATCTTCAGCATGTTTGCTTCGTTGCCGCATTGCATGCCGTTCGATTGCATCCACGCCACATTATAGAGCAACAGCTCCGTCACCTTCTGCGAGGTCGCGATATCAGCCACATAGTGCTGCAGGATCTGGAACCGCCCGATTACGCCGCCAAAGGCCTTGCGCTGCATCATGTATTCCAGCGCGTCTTCCAGCACGCCATCAATCGCGCCCAGGCACTGCGCGCCCACCATGATGCGTTCGTTATTGAGGCTGGGCAGCATCGCGCTCCACGCCTTGCCGGGTTCGCCCAGCACATCCTCATCGGGCACGAACACGTCTTCATAGTGTACTTCGCAGCTGCCCATGGCGCGCATGCCCAGTTTGGGCAGCAGGCTGGCGGTAATGCCGGGAGACTTCGCATCCACGAAAAGTGCGATCAGCCCGTGGTGCTTTTTCTCGGCATTGCGATCGCTGCGCGCCAACACCAGAAGCCGGTCGGCAACCTTGGCGCCCGTGGTCCACATCTTCGCGCCGTTCAACTTCCAGCCGCCATCTACCTTGTCGGCAAAGGTCTTCATCGCGCCGAGTACGTCGGTTCCGCCGTCAGGTTCTGTCATCGAGAGCGAAACGCGCAGGTTTCCAGCGGCCATCTCGGGCAGCCAGCGCTGTTTCTGTTCCTCGCTGCCGGCAATCGCCACAGAGTGCGCGCCGCCGAACGAGGTCAGCCCCCACACCCACAGCAAGCCGCCAGCGGTACGGGCCATCTCTCGGGCGAAGATCATTTGCATCAGCACGTCGCCGCCAAGGCCGCCGTATTCTTCTGATATGCCGATGCCGAAGAAGCCTTGCTCCTTCAGTTTATTCCAGATTTCGAAGGGGTAGTTTTCCTCATCCGCTTCAAGCTTGCGCATGAGATCCTTGGGCAGTTCCGCATCCACCCAGCGGCGCACCACATCGCGAAAAGCGATCTGTTCTTCGGTAAGATTGAAATCCATGCTCGCCTTTTGCTTCCGGATCTCCGCTTGGCAACCTATCGAACGGTGGGTTAGATCGACAGCCCGCCTTCCACCGGGATCACCGAACCGGTGACGTAGGAGCCTGCGGGAGAGGCCAGGTAGATCGCTGCCCCGGCCATGTCTTCCGCCATGCCGGTGCGTCCGCGCGGGACCATTGATTCCACCATCTTACGCATGGCATCGTCTGTAATCACGGTCATGTCGCTCTCGAAAAAGCCCGGTGCGATCGCGTTCACGGTGATGTGATCGCCGGCAAGGTTCTTCGCCAGCGACTTGGTGAGCCAGTGGATCGCGCCCTTCGACGCCTGATAGGCGTAAACTTCGCGAGGGCCGATCTTGAGCGCGCCGACCGAGCCGATGTTGATCACGCTTGCCGGGCGCCGGGCCGTAGCCCCTTTGCGCAGCAGCGGCAGCAGCTTTTGCAGCAGAAAGAAGGGGCTTTTCAGGTTGAGGTCGAGAACCCCGTCCCAGTCCTGCTCCGAAAATGCATCTATCGGTGCGTCAGACAGGGTTCCGGCGTTGTTGACGAGGATGTGCAGCGCGTCTTCACGGTCGGAAAGGTCTGCCACCAGCGACTGGATGCCATCGAGGGTGGATAGATCGGCAGAAATGCCGGTTACATCGCCTGCCATGGCCTCTGCAACGGCTCCCACCTTTTCGGCGTTGCGGGCACAGATGTAGACCTTGGCCCCCGCAGCGGCGAGGCCTTCTGCGATCATCCGGCCAATCCCGGCGCTGCCGCCTGTTACCATTGCAACGCGCCCTTCGACCGAAAACAGGCTGGAGGCATCGATCATTCGACGATCTCCAGGATCATCCTGGTCAGACCTTCGGGATCACCAACATTGAAGGCGTGATCGCCTGGATGCTTGTGTATCGGCCAACCGAGCTTTTCGGCACGCTCGTGCATCATGCCCATGATCGTGTTCTCGGCCGCGATGTAATCGACCTTGTGGGAAATCGACTCAGCTCCGACTGGGATGGCGCAGCTGGTTGCCCGCATGGGTTGGTCGGACAGGTGATCCAACAGCCATTTCTCGCGGTCGCGATCCATCATGTGCGGATGTTCCTTGGCCATCGCGCGCTGCTGTTCATGGACGCCCGAGCCTATCGGCCCTTCGCCTGCATCCAGCATGGCATCGAGCCCGGCAGCTTCTTCTTCGCTGGCAAAGCCAATCATCGAAGCGATGCGCTCGCCCGCGTGGGGAACGATCGCGTCGAGGTAGATGACCCTGCGAATTCGGTCACCAGCCTGCGCCAGCACGCCGGGCGCGACGGTTCCTGCATAGGAATGCGCGACCAGGATCACGTCCGTCAGGTCCTCGTACTTCAGCACGTTGACGATATCGGCAATATGCACGCTGTTGCCGATATCGCGGCCGATCAAGTGCTCGCGCTCACCAAAGCCGGTGAAGGTTGGCGTGAAGACCGTGTGGCCCTTCGCTTCAAGTTCGGCCCGCATGAACTTCCACGTCCAGCCGCCCATGCCGCCGCCGTGCATCAGAAGGTAAGTAGCCATTATTCGGGCGCTCCAGGTTCAAGGTTCGAGACGAGCTCGGGCGGGACATCCGGGCCCCATAGGTAGAAACTGTCTTCCGGCGCATGCTGCGCTGCCGGCCAATCGCAATCCGCCGGGATATAGTCGATATCGGCGGAAAATTCGGCGTAGCTGCCCCACGGATCGCGGGTATAGTAGAAGTAGTTGCCGCCAAGAACGTGGCGACCCACCCCCCAGCCTTCCTTGTATCCCGCGCGCATCATCTGCGCCGAGCCAAGGCCAACTTCCTGCATCGAGCCGACATCCCAGCTGCTGTGGTGCATTCCGCGGTGGGTAGAACCCACAAGGGCGAGCAGATGATGGTCGCTGCCGTGCGGCCCGTGCAGGAAGGCCACCACGGGGCCGCTGCCATCGGACAGGCGCAGGCCGAGGTTCTTTTCGTACCAGTCCGTGGCCGCGATCACATCAGTGGTGTAGATCGCGAAGTGCGAAAGGTTTCGGGGTTTGACCTTGGGTGCCTTCGAATTGAAGATGGCCCCGGACTCGCCCGGGCGAGAGGACTGAACCTCGAACTGCGTCTTGGCATCGGGCGAACATTTACCCGCCACCGCGATGTTGAGAGGCATGCCGTCAAAACCTTCGATCCAGCTGCCGCAGTCTGGCGTCTTATCGAGTGCGTCGATGCGGTTCGCACCGTTTTCGTCGAGGCGTTCGAGCAACGCTTGCTCGTCTTCTTCATAAACGCCGAAGCTGATGTAGCGCAGCTGCTTTACCGGGCCTTCGACGATCCGCCCCCAGCACTGGGAATGGCCAAAGGTGTAGAGTTCCAAACCATCGTCTGTCTCCCGAACGTCCAGTCCGAATGCGTCGTAGAACTTCTTCGCCTCTGCAAGATCGGGCACCTGCAGGCCAAAATGATCGATTGAATGGACGCCCAGGGCGCCAGCGCGTTTCTGCGGCATGTCTCTCTCCCTTGCAGCAATGTTCGGTTATTCAGCCACCACGGTGTTTTTCAACAGACCGATGCCTTCGATCTCGACTTCGCAGACATCGCCGGCCTTCATCCAGACCTGCGGATCACGCGCCACGCCCACGCCGCCCGGCGTGCCCATCACAATCACGTCGCCCGCTTCAAGCGTCATGAAAGTGGACAGCAGATGGATAGTGTTGGCGACGGTGAAGATCAGGTTGCCGGTGTTGGAAGACTGCATGACCTCGCCATTCACCCGGCATTCGATCTTCAGGCCATCGGCACCGGCAGGCACTTCGTCGGGCGTGACCAGCCACGGGCCGAACGCACCGGTATCATCGAAATTCTTGCCAGCGGTCCATTGCGGCGTGCGTAGCTGGTAATCGCGAATAGATGCGTCATTGAAGACGGAATAGCCAGCGACGTGATCGAGCGCGTCGGTCTCGGCGATATTCTTGCCGCCCTTGGACAGGACAACGACGAGCTCCGCCTCCCAGTCGAGCTGCTCGGATACCTTGGGCAGGACGATCGGCGCGCCATGACCGATGAGGCTTGATGCAAAACGCCCGAACAGCACCGGAAAATCCGGTATGCCGAGGCCGGATTCTTCCGCGTGGTCGCGGTAGTTCAGACCGAGGCAGATGATCTTAGCAGGCTTCACAACCGGCGGCAGGAACGTGAGTGAAGAATCGTCCACTGCCTCGCCATCTGCAACGGCGGCGCCGACAGTCGAGAACTTGCCGCTGGCGATCTGTGCATCCAGATCCGCCAGGCCCTCGTCCCAGACGACCTTGGTCTGGCCGTCAATCTTGGCCGCGAGGCCGGTCTTTCCGTCTTTGCTTACCCGTGCAAGGCGCATGTCATTCTCCGATCGTGTGTTACTTGCTGGCCTTCTGGCCGGTTCCGCCACCAGTGGCGGGCATGAGGTTGCTGCTCATCCCGCCGTCGACGAGGATATCGACTCCGGAAATATGGGCCGCTTGCGGTCCGAGCAGAAAGATGATTGCATTGGCCACGTCCTCGGCCATTCCCAGCTTGCCCAGCGGGATCATGGATTCCCGCTGTGCCCTGCGATCCGGATCGTCATATCCGGCCTGGGTCATGGGTGTGTAAGTCGGCCCAGGCGAAACCGTGTTGCAGCGAATTCCGTCTGGCCCCCATTCCAGCGCGCACTGGCGCATCAGCATCAGCAATGCGGCTTTGCTGGAAGAATAAAAGCCAAGGCCCGGCGTGGGCTGCGTGGCGGACATTGATGCCGTTGCAACAAATGCACCACGTGATTTTGCCAGATAGGGCTGGGCAGCCTGGCCCAGCAACCAGGTCGCGCGGGTGTTGATCGCATATACGCGGTCAAACTGGTCGACGGTCTGCTCCACCAATGGCGCGCTGGATATGATCCCGGCGTTGCTGACGACACCATCGATACCCCCCATGTGATCCACCGCGGCGGCAACGATATCGCGTCCGCAATCGACGGAGGAGAGATCGGCGACATGCGCACGCGCGCCCGCGCCGATCGCTGCGACAACGGCGTTCACGCCTTCCTCGTCCCGATCGGTCAACAGCATCTGGTGGGTTCCGTCCTGCGCGGCCAGCAATTCTGCGACCGCGCGGCCGATACCGCTAGCTGCTCCTGTAATCACCACGCGCATTTGAATTTCCTCATTCCGAAATTCCCAGTTCGGCCATCAATTGCTGGCGCAACTTGAACTTCTGGATCTTGGACGCCGACATCGGCCAGTCGTCAACATAGCGGATATGGCGCGGCACCTTGAAAGATGCGATCTTTTCCTTCGCGAAGGCGATCAGCTCCGATTCATCCAGGCGCTTGCCATTCTGCAGCTTGACGAAAGCCGCCGGCACTTCTGCCAGCCGTTCATCGGGGATGCCGATCACCTGCGACAATTCGACCGCCTCATGGGTGTCGAGAATGGCCTCCACCTCGGCAGCGGCAACATTCTCGCCTCCTACCTTCAGCATATCCTTGAAGCGGCCATGGAACTGCATGTGGCCATCAACGTCGATCGATCCGATGTCACCGCTGTGATACCAGCCGTCTGAATCAATGGCCTCTGCCGTCTTCACCGGATCGCGGTGGTAGGCATCGAGCATGTTGTAGCCCTTGAACAGAACTTCGCCGCGTTCGCCCGTCGGCATGTCCTCGCCAGTCTCGGTGTTGATAATGCGCACGGAAACACCCTTCAGCGGATAGCCCAACGTCTTGAAGCCCAATTCCGGATCCATGTCATAGCCGCCGGTGGCCACAATCCCGCTGGCTTCGGACATGCCGAAAGTGCCAACCTGCAGGGCGTTCGGCATCTTCTGGCGATAGGCATCGCCGATGGATCGCGGCATCTGGCTGAAACAGCTGTTCATCAGGCGCACACTGCTCATATCGGTCTTGTCCCAATCGCAGTGGGCAATCATGGCCTGGTGGAAGGTGACGAACGGCAGAAACAGCATCGTCGCGCGTTCCGCCTCGATCTGTCGCAGGCTTTCTCCCGCATCGAAATGCGGCTGGCCGATGAATGTGCCGCCAACTTCCACCGCGCCAAGCATCGCCAGCATGGCGGCAATATGGAACAGCGGCATGGGCGACCACACCCTCTCGTCTTTCTTGAAGGCCCAGCGGTTGCGGGCCAGATTGCTGGCCTCGCGCGAAATTGCCTCGTTCGAGAGCAGGCAGCCCTTGGGGTTTGCCGATGTCCCCGAGGTATAAAGGATCATGCAGGTATCGCGCAGGCGCACCGAAAGGCGGGCGTCATGCACAAGGCTCTCGTCAACGCCTTGCGCGGCGGCATCGAAAGTCTGCTGGTCGATAAAGCCGGGTGCCTGCTTCCCGCCATTTAGCACAAGGCGTCGCAGCAGCGG
>JBASBA010000526.1:0-10473 GCA_049650885.1 Alteraurantiacibacter sp.
CCATATGCACGAAGTCAACGAGCTCGAGATGAAGACTGTCTGCCATGTTGGCGCGCGTGATTGCAGGATGCGAACCGCTTGGCAAGAAAACAGACACAGTCAACAATCCCGCTGCCCAATTGGCAAGCACGGCTTTTGGCCGCAGTTGACCGCGCGCGCGATTTAGGGTCAATCGCCCGGACAACAGGAAAAGGGACGTCGATCATGGATGAAAAAGGCGCAACAGTGACCCCGGCAGTGCACGGCAAGGGTTCGAAGGCCATCAAGTGGCTGGGCATTTTCGTTCTGGGCGGCGCGCTCCTCCTGATCGTAATAGTCCTGGGCGCTGCCACGCTGGCGCGCTTTGATATTATCGACAAGATCGCCGGTTTCGGTCCGTTCTACATGGCACTGAACCCGTCACGCGCATTGACGATAATCGGTGTGCTGGGCCTGATTTTCGCCTTTTGGCGCAGCACGGGCCAAGTGGTAAAACTGTTCGTCGGCACGATCTTGTCCGGTGCGCTGCTGATTGCCATCTATGCCCTGCTGGTGATTCCCGGTGGCAAGGTTCCGCCCATCCACGATATCACCACCGATTTGAACGATCCGCCGCAGTTCACCGCGCTGGATGTAGAGCCGGTGAGCACAGGCCCCTTCACACAGGAGGAATGGCGCGCGTTCCACGAGGAATCCTACGCCAACATTCAGCCCGTCGTTATCGACAAGCCACCACGCGAAGTGCTGGCCAATGCACGCGCACTGGCCGAAGCCCGCGGCTGGGAAATCGTCAGCGCCGATCCTGCAACGGGCATTCTGGAAGCGACCGCAACCGCAGGCTACGTCCGCTTCTATGATGACGTGGTGATCGAGGTTACTCCGGTTGCCGATGGCTCCACCCGAGTGGATATGCGCTCCGTCAGTCGCGTGGGTGTCAGCGATGTCGGCTACAATGCCGCACGGATCGAAAGCTTCCTGTCGGATCTGCGCACCGCGGAATAAACGGCGACGCGCCTTATGGGTTGGACCACCGCGCAAAAATCGCGGTGGGCAGCAGGCGGCCATCCGGTCCGTCTTCCTGCACTGACAGGTCGCCGTGTTCCACCTTGCCGGGCAGATCGGAAAAAACGTCTGCCAGCAGGCCGCCGATTGCCAGCGAACTCATCCGCACGGCATACACCGTCAGGAACAGGAACCGGCTGTCGGCATCCAGCAATTGCCGGCAATCGGCGATAAGACCGGGCAGCCCTTCCTCAATACGCCAGGTTTCTCCTTTAGGGCCACGGCCAAATTTCGGCGGATCGAGAATGATCCCGTCATAACGCCGCCCTCGCCGCACTTCGCGCGCGGTGAACTTTAGCGCGTCATCTATCAGCCAGCGGATAGGCCTGTCTTCCATGCCAGACAGCGCAGCATTTTCCCGCGCCTGTGCCACGGATTTTTTGCTGGCATCAACATGCGCCACCGGCCCGCACTGGCTCAAGGCCAGGGATCCGACGCCGGTATAGCCAAACAGGTTGAGCGTCTGTGCATCGGAACGGCCAGCCAGCCGCCCGCGCATCCAGTGCCACACAGGCGCCATATCGGGAAAGAAGCCAAGATGGCGAAACGGTGTGCACTGCGCAGTGAAGCTTACGTCTTCCCAGTGCAGTGGCCAGCCATCGGGCGGCACATCCGCACTGAATTGCCAACGCCCGCCGCCATCTTCGTCACTGCCAGGAACGAACTCCGCATCAGCCCGCCAATCGGCGCCATCGGGATCGAGGCGGGATGGCCACATTGCCTGGGGTTCGGGGCGGATGAAGCGGTGGGGGCCATAGCGTTCAAGCTTGCGCCCGTGTCCGCTATCAACCAGACCATAGTCGGACCAGCCCTCGCCAGCCATGATGACAGGATCGCGGACCAGCTTTGCCATCAGCTGCTCGGCGTGGCGTGTTTCGAGACGAAATCGGCCACGGCATCATACTCACCGGGAAGCTCCACCACGGCCTCGGACCGCTCGAACAAATCCCCCACGCGCCGGGGCAGGTCCGGGCGCGCACCCGTGGCGCGCTCCACCGCATCGGGGAACTTGGCGGGATGCGCGGTTGCCAGCGTAACCACGGGCGTGGCCGAATCCAGCTTGGCATGGCGCGCGGCGTGCAGGCCAATGGCGGTGTGCGGGTCCAGCGTCTGGCCATAACATTCGGCAGCCCAGCCCATCGTCTGCGACATTTCCGCCTGGTCTACGCGGGTACTGGTCAAAAGTGCACCTCCGCCCTCTCTCTGGCTATTGGTCAGCTGCATGGCCCTGCTCGATTCGAAACCGCGCATTTGCTCTGCCATGGCGATCCCGTTGCGGCCACCAAGGTCAAACAGCAGTCGCTCGAAATTGGAGCTGACCTGAATATCCATGCTGGGCGCGGCGGTGGGCGTGACCGTACCGGCAGAGTAATCGCCCGAGGTAAGCGCGCGATGCAGTATGTCGTTCACATTGGTGGCCACGATCAGCCGCTCTATCGGCAGGCCCATCTTGGCCGCGACATAGCCTGCGAATACATCGCCAAAATTGCCCGTCGGCACGCTGAAGGCGACCTTGCGATCGGGTGCCCCCAATTGCAGCGCGGCGGCGAAATAATACACCACCTGCGCCATCAGCCGCGCCCAGTTGATGGAGTTCACCGCACTGATCCGAAAACGGCCCCCGTGGGATGCTGCCATCGCAGGGTCGTTGAACATGCGCTTCACCATGGCCTGCGCATCATCGAAGCTACCCTCGATCGCCAGATTATGGACGTTGGGAGCGCGCACGGTGGTCATCTGCCGGCGCTGCACATCGCTGACCCGGCCCTTGGGGTGGAGCATGAAAATGTCGATACGCTCGCGACCTGCCACGGCATCGATGGCTGCGCTGCCGGTATCGCCACTGGTGGCGCCCACGATGGTGAGATGATCGTCGCTCTTGGCGAGGAAATGTTCGAACAGGCGGCCCAGCAATTGCAGCGCCACATCCTTGAACGCCAGCGTCGGCCCGTGAAACAGTTCCAGCAGCCATTGTTGCTGATCCAGTTGCACCAGCGGTGTCACGGCCTGGTGGGAGAAGCGGCCATAGGCACGGGTGCAAAGGTCGCGCAGTTCTTCAGGCGTCAGCGATCCGGCCACGAAGGGCGTCATCACGCGAACCGCCAGCTCGACATATGAAAGGCCGGCCATTCCGGCAATCTCGCTGTGTGAGAACTGCGGCCAGCATTCGGGCACATACAGGCCGCCATCGCTGGCGAGGCCGGCCAGTGTAACGCCTTCGAAATCGAGCGCAGGTGCGCTGCCACGGGTGGAAATGTATTTCATGATGACGCGCGCGTTAGAATGATGATGCGCGCTGGGCAAGCAAGCAGTGGTTGCCCCCCTGTCACCGTTGCTTGGCTGCGGCGTCACGCCACCGGCCCCGCAAGGCCAACCAGTAAATGCCCAGCGCCGTAAGCGCGAAGAAGAACCACTGCCCGGCATAGGCGAGGTGGTTATTCGGCAGATCGGCCGGATCAGGCTTGGCCAGCGGCAGCAGACCGGCCTGCGCCTCGTCAGCGATGAGGATGTAGTCTTGCTCCCCACCCGGTGCGATCAGTCCTGATACCGCCCCGCCCGCCCATTTCGGCCTCTGTGGTGACCGGGACCATCCGATGCCAACCTCGGCATCGTGAGGGAAAGGGCCTGCTCCATTGGCATTTTCAGCGTCGGTGCAGGTGAAATAATGGGCGTAGCCGGCTTGGCCATCGCGATTACGGCCAGCAATGCCGCGCCACGCAGCCGGCGTAACGCAGTCATACGTCACCTGCCGGAACAGCGCATCTTGGGGTTGCTCTATTTGTGTCAGGGAAAGCGGCGGTGCAGCGGTGGCAAGCGCCTGCTGATACGCGGCGATCATCGCTTCTTTCTCATCCTTGCGGCCAAGCTGCCAGAAACCAAGCGCCACCATCACAGCGGCGGCGGCAACCACCACTATCGTGGGGATGATGGGAATACGCCCCAGAATCACGATGCTTCATCGCTATCGTGGCGGTGCTCGTGTGCGCGGCGCTGATATTCCGCCACCAGCAACCACGCCTTTGCGGCGCGCAGGCCCACCATCACGCCGATGATCGTCAAGGGTAGCCACAGGATCACATGCACCCACCACGGCGGCTCGAAGCTAAGTTGCAGCCACAAAGCCAGCGCCACGATGATTGCGCCCACACCCATAGTCAGAAAGGCAGCCGGACCATCGCCAACATTAAAGCGCGAATAATCCATTCCGCACTTGCCGCACTTGTCAGCGAACTTCACCCAGCCATCAAAAAGGGTGCGCGCGCCGCAGCGTGGGCAGGAACCGAAAAGGGCGGCCTCGCGAGTGACGGGCCGCCCTTTTGTTATGTCGGTGTCGTCAGTCACGAAGGTTTAGTGAACCTCTGCGCC
The DNA here is from genome assembly GCA_049650885.1 of Alteraurantiacibacter sp. Taxonomy (GTDB): domain Bacteria; phylum Pseudomonadota; class Alphaproteobacteria; order Sphingomonadales; family Sphingomonadaceae; genus Alteraurantiacibacter. Next base: position 4,408 of record JBASBA010000526.1, read on the forward strand.
CCAACCGCCCCAGACGTAGACGGCGATGAAGAGGAACAGCCACACCACGTCGACAAAGTGCCAGTACCAGGCAGCAGCTTCGAAACCGAAATGCTGGCGCGGGGTGAAGTGGCCCAGATAAGTACGACGCAGGCAGACAATCAGGAAGATCGTGCCCACGAGAACGTGGAAGCCATGGAAACCCGTCGCCATGTAGAAGGCGCTGGAATAGTTGTTGCCGCCAAAGCCGAAAGGCGCAGCACCATACTCATAGGCCTGAATGGCGCTGAACAGGATGCCAAGGCCGATCGTGAGCCAGAGGCCCTTTTTCACGCCGTCACGATCGCCATTGATCAGGCAATGGTGCGCCCATGTAACGGTGGTACCTGAGCACAGCAGTATCATGGTGTTCAGCAGCGGCAGGTCGAAAGCGTCGAGGACTTCGATGCCATCAGGCGGGAAGTTCGCCAGCGCAGCAGCGCCTTCCTGGCCGATCAGATTGCGCCAGGTGCCTTCACCCATGGCTTCCAGCGGCACGGGGAACAGGGCGAAATCGAACCATGCCCAGAACCAGCCGACGAAGAACATCACTTCCGACGCGATAAACAGGATCATGCCGTAACGCATGTGCAATTGCACAACTGGGGTGTGATCGCCGCTTTGCGCCTCGTTCACCACTTTGGAGAACCAACCGAAGAAGGTGGCGATCAGTCCTGCAACACCAAGGCCCAGGACAATCCGCCACGCGCCTTCGGGGAATGCACCCTCGCCAGCGTGCATGAACATCACCATGCCGGTGGTAAAAACCAGCGCGGACAACGCACCGGTCAACGGCCAGATGTCGGGAGCGAGAATGTGATAATCGTGGTTCTTGGCACCGGCCATGATTCTAGTCCTGATCCTTGGGTTTTGTGGGCCTGTAAAGCCAGACTGCGTCCGGGTCCAGAGCCTAGCTCGGGTTCTTGTCGTCTTGGGACGCGCGATGGAAAGTATAGGAAAGGGTGATTTGCTCCACCCCTTCCATGTTCGGATCGTCCAGCGCGGCCGGATCGACGTAGTATAGAACCGGCATGCGAATTTCCTCGCCCGGCTGCAAAGTCTGCTCGGTAAAGCAGAAACACTGGATCTTGTTGAAATAGCGTCCGGCCTGCTCCGGCTCCACATTGAATGTGGCGGTGCCCGTGATCGGTACGCTGGAATTGTTGCGCGCGGTGTAGAAAGCCATGTCCCGCTGGCCGATGGCCACGGTATCTGTCACCTGAACCGGCTTGAAATCCCACGGCATATTGCGCGAGGTGTTGGCATCGAAGCGGATCGAATAGGTCATGCCGCCCGCGCTGGCAGCCAGACGCTCTGCAAGGGCTGCATCGGATTCGCTGGCCACCTGGGTGGTGCCGCCAAATCCGGTCACGCTGCAAAAAAGATTGTAGAGCGGCACGGCGGCATAACCCATGCCCAGCATTGCCAGTGCCATGCCGAATGCGATCAGCACGGTCCGCTTATTACGGTCTTCCAAAGTTACAGCGCTCATCAGTCACCCATCCTGACAATGGTGATGAAGTAGAACAGGATAACGAAACCCGCCAGGATCAGGCCGATCACGGTATTGCGCTGCGTGCGGCGGCGGACAAACTCTTTTTCTTCTTCGGGCGTCATGAAAGCACCATGCGATCTGCGACAAGCGCGGTAAACAGGGCAAAAAGGTAAATTACCGAATATGCGAACAAACGCTTCTCCGGTTTCATCGAATCTTCCGGCTGCGATGTGCGCATTCCAACCGGAACCGCAAGTGCGAGGAACAGGCCGGAAAACACCATCGCTGCGATGCCATAGATCATTCCGGTCCCGCCTATGATCCAGGGCAGAAGCGAAACCGCCAGAAGCACTACGGAATAGGCAAGTACCTGTCGGCGGGTAGATTTTTCCCCTGCGACAACGGGCATCATCGGGATACCGGCTTCGGCATAATCGGTCTTTACGAACAGGGCCAGCGCCCAGAAGTGCGGCGGCGTCCAGATGAAGATGATCGCGAACAGCAGCACCGGCATGGCAGTGATCTCGCCGGTGACGGCGATCCATCCGATTAGCGGAGGGAAAGCCCCTGCCCCGCCCCCGATCACGATGTTCTGCGGCGTGCGCGGCTTCAGCCACATGGTGTAGATGACGGCGTAATAGAAAATGGAGAATGCCAGCACCACGGCGGCCAGCCAGTGGATCGCAACAAGCATCACGAAAACCGATGCGCCACACATGAGCATGCCGAAATCGCGAGCATCCTGGCGGCGCAGGCGTCCGGCAGGCAGTGGGCGCTTTGCCGTGCGTTTCATCTTCGCGTCGATATCGGCTTCCCACCACTGGTTCAGCGCGGCAGCTCCCCCAGCACCCATGGCAATGCACAGGATCGCCGTAAAGCCCAGCACCGGATGAATAGCGCCCGGCGCGGCCAGCAAACCGCACAGTCCCGTGAAAACCACGAGACTCATCACCCGCGGCTTCGTCAACGCGAAGAAATCGCGCCACTCGGCGGGCAATGGTGTCGCAGTAGGGGCAACGGTTGTGGTCAAGTTACGCTTCTCTAAATGGAAAGGGCGCCCCGTCACCGGCGCGCCCCCTCCCGTTGTCATTCAGGCGAGGGTCGCCGATCAGGCGGTCGCCGGTCTGTCGCTGATGTGATCGTCTGCAGAGTGATGTTCTTCGATCACGGGCAGGGTTTCAAACTGGTGGAACGGCGGCGGGCTGGAAAGGCTCCATTCCAGCGTCGTAGCGCCTTCACCCCAGTAATTTCCCGGTGCGCGCTTACCGGCGAACAGGGCGTAACCGATGTTCACGAAGAACACGACCATCGAACCGGCCATGATCATGTAGCCATATGTCGCGATCTCATTCCAGTAGGCATAGGCTGGCGTGAAATCGGGATAGCGACGCGCCATGCCCTGAAGACCCAGGAAGTGCATCGGGAAGAAGATCACGTTCACGCCGATGAAGAACAGCCAGAAGTGAATGTGGCTGAGCAGTTCGGAATGCCAGCGACCCGACATCTTCGGGAACCAGTAGTAGAAGCCCGCGAACAGCGAGAACACCGCACCCATCGACAGCACATAGTGGAAGTGTGCCACCACGTAATAGGTATCGTGCAGGTTATCGTCGATGCCGCCATTGGCCAGTACAACACCCGTCACGCCGCCAACGGTAAACAGGAAGATGAAGCCCATCGCCCATACCATCGGTGACTTGAACTGGATGGAGCCGCCCCACATGGTGGCAATCCAGCTGAAAATCTTGATACCTGTAGGAACCGCGATGACCATCGTCGCAGCGGTGAAATACATCTTCGTATTCACGTCCAGACCGACGGTATACATGTGGTGCGCCCACACAACGAAGCCAACCACACCGATGGCAACCATGGCATAGGCCATGCCGAGATAGCCAAACACCGGCTTGCGGCTGAAGGTTGCCACGATCTGCGAGACCATGCCGAAGCCCGGCAGGATCATGATGTACACTTCGGGGTGGCCGAAGAACCAGAACAGATGCTGGTAAAGCACGGGATCGCCGCCGCCAGCCGGATCGAAGAAAGTCGTCCCGAAGTTTCGATCGGTCAGCAGCATGGTGATGGCAGCGGCCAGAACAGGCAGCGCCAGCAGCAGCAGGAATGCGGTAACCAGCACGGACCATACGAACAATGGCATTTTGTGCAGCGTCATGCCCGGTGCGCGCATGTTGAAGATCGTGGTGATGAAGTTGGTCGCACCAAGGATTGAACCGGCACCGGCAAGGTGCAGAGAGAAAATCGCGAAGTCCACGGCAGGACCAACGGATCCGGTGGTGGAAAGCGGCGCATAGACCGTCCAGCCCGTACCGGCGCCCATTCCCGTACCGCCCGGCACGAACATCGAAAACAGCAGGGAAGTGAAGCCAACCGCCGTCAGCCAGAACGAAATATTGTTCATCCGCGGGAACGCCATGTCAGGCGCACCGATCATGAGCGGCACGAACCAGTTGCCGAAACCGCCGATCATTGCGGGCATAACCATGAAGAACACCATGATCAGGCCGTGAGCCGTGATCAGCACGTTCCACATATGGCCCTGCTGATCAAAACTGGAGCCATCACCGCCGAGGAAGTTCACCACGTGGCCCATAATCTGAAGGCCCGGCGCGCCCAGTTCGGCACGCATAAAGCCGGAAATCGCACCACCAATGATACCCGCGATAATCGCGAATATCAGGTAGAGCGTCCCGATGTCCTTGTGGTTGGTCGACATGAACCAGCGTGCAAAGAAGCCGGGCTTGTGATCGGCATCATGCGCGTGCTCTTCGTGGTGAGCGTCGAAACCTTCTGCGGTGGTAGCCATTTTCAGCGAACCTTATCGTATGTCGTCTATAAAATCAGGTGGTGGGCGAGGTGTCTTGCGTGGGTTCCTCACCGGCAATCGGCGCATCTTCCATCGAGCTGACTGGAGGACGAACGCCCTCCACTTCGGCCACACCATCATCAGCAGCAGGTGCGGCGGCCGATGCAGCTTCCGCTGCGATCTGTGCCTGCGTCATGCCGCCCGGCTGGCTTTGCACCCAGGCGTTGTATTCCGCCAGCGGGCGCGCCTCGATTGCGATCGGCATGTAGCCGTGGCGTGCGCCACAAAGTTCCATGCACTGGCCATAATAGATGCCAGGCTCTTCGATGATGAGCATCTTCTCGTTGATCCGGCCAGGCACAGCGTCAAGCTTGAACCACAGCGACGGCACACCGAAAGAGTGGATCACATCGGCACCGAACGTCTGCAGACGAATGGGTACGCCAACGGGCACGACCATGCGATTGTCCACGGCAAGCTGCGGCGGAAGCCCCGCGTCCAGCGCATCGCTTTCCGGCATCATGTTCGAAACAACTTCGAAGCCACCATTGTCGAGATATTCGTAACCCCAGTACCACTGATAGCCATTGGCCTTGATGGTGATCGCATCCTCTGGCGGGGTCTTGTACTGCTCTGCCAGCAGCGAAATCGATGGCACGGCAATCACCACGAGGATCAGGACCGGGATTACCGTCCAGATCACCTCGATGAAAGTGTTATGGCTTGTCTTGGAAGGAACCGTGTTCGAACGCCTGTTATAGCGGAACATGACCCAGATCAGCAGGAACAGTACGAACAGGCTGATGATGAATACCATCGGGATCAGGATCGCATCGTGCATCCACAAAGCGTACTGTCCGGTCTCCGTATATTGATCCTGAAAGTTCATGGACGCCCACAGGTCTTCATCAGACCCGGTGGGCTGGCCCTTGATCATCTCGGGACCGTAATAGTCGAAGCCGGCAGCCTCTGGTTCCGTTACCAGAGTTTCCTCGGCCTCGGCCGTGGCGGCGTTCACCACCTCGTCCTGCGCCAGCGCGCCTTGCGGAACGACTGCCAGTGAAAAGGCTGCCATCACCATAAGGGCGAGGAGATTGAGCTTCTTGCGGGCGAATGCGCCGAAATTCATTGCGTCGATGCTTTCCATTTTCCGTCCTGGGCATAAACGCCCCCAGACCCCGGCAGGGGCCGCCAACGCCGCGCCTATACGCGCGCTTGCCCCATGCCTCAAGCGCAACTAGGGACTTTTTTCCAACAAGCCCATGCGGGCTTTGGTCTTAGTCGCCCCTGGGGCGCGAAAACAGGCAAGAGAAAGGCACCGCCCAAACCATGACACAAGACGATGTCCTAGAGGAATTTCGCCAAAGCGGAGCGCTGCTCGAAGGGCATTTCAAACTGTCTTCCGGGCGGCACAGCGGACACTATCTACAATGCGCAAGGGTGCTGATGAACCCGCACCGCGCCGCCAGGCTGGCAGAGGCGCTGGGTGAAAAACTGCCCGGCGATATCCTCGATTCGCTCGATGCTGTTGTCTCACCGGCGATGGGCGGCATCATCATCGGCCATGAAATGGGGCGCGCGCTAAATCTGGATGCGATGTTCCTTGAAAGGCCCGACGGCACTTTTCACCTGCGTCGCGGCTTTTGCCTGAAACCAGGCGCAAAGGTGCTGATGGTGGAAGACGTCGTGACAACGGGCCTTTCCAGCCGCGAGGCGATTGCCGCCGTGG
>JBASBA010000527.1:0-11441 GCA_049650885.1 Alteraurantiacibacter sp.
GCATGGGGCTGATGCTGAAAGAGAACCACTTGTCCGCACCCAAACCGGCGATGGCGAAGCTTTCGGCCGCTGGTTCCCGACCGGGCAGGGATTGCCACAGATCAGGCGGCAAAGCGATTGCCTGTAACAGGGGGAGCGCCATGGTTGCGCCCACCAGCAACAATAGCGGGCGTGGCGCTTCCTTCAGGAAAAGCAGGACCAGCCGTGAATGAAACGCGAGTATCGCGAGCGCAATGAGCTGGATCGCAAGGTTGCGCATCCCGTAGGCAACACCCCCGCCCCCAAACATGATTGCAGCGAGCAGCAGTATTTGCAGATGGGTAACCGGGAGGGCAATTCGCTGGGCGAATGTGCGCGGCAGCGCGTGATGGGCCGCCGGGATCGAACGCTGACTTGGAACTCGATCGCTCATGCCATGGCCCACAAAGCAAACCGCCCGCAAAATGCGGGCGGTTCGTATTCAATTCGGTTAGCGAGGATTAGACGCCGGGAGATGCGGGAGGTCCGACGACCACGCCACCATTGTCCTCAATCAGAAGTACGATTGCCGCAGCAGCCGCGCCGAAAAGCAGGACCAGAAGTGCAACAGGGATTTTGGCGCCGAGTTCTTCGGACTCGTCAACTGACGCGCCTGCGCGCTCAGGAAGGTTGATAGCCACGCCTGCATCCGCAGCGCGCGTATTAGCCTGGGCGGCGACCGGTGCCAGCGTCAGAGACGCAGCGGCAGCGGATGCGAGAATAGTCTTAAGCATAGTGCGCTCCAAATGAAATTTCTTCTTTTACGCAATCCTACCTAGTGCAGTGCACAATAAATAGCAAGGCAGAATCACTCGTTTCATTCTTCACACATTTTTCCGGCATGTGCCGAGCGTCGTCCTACTTTTTGCCGCGATGCGATTGCATGCGTGAAAGCGCAGAAACGAGGTTATCGACGCTGCCTACGGGCAATACCTTCGCAAAAAACAGGGTGGTCTGTGCCAACGGCGCCAATTTGGCGAGCTTGAAGCTGGTTGTCATCACGATAGGCCCCCTGCCGCCAAGAGCTTGCCGAATCAGCAATTTGCCCCATGCCGATCCGCCACCGCTCACCGATTCAACTGAGATTCTGTCGCTCGTCAGTCTCGCAGTTTCGGCAATCGCGGCAGGAGGCAGATACACACGGAAATCGGCATTTGGGAAGGCGTTCAGCAGCACCGCCATATCACGCTCCCAATGACCGATGCCCACCGGTGAAATAATCTGAATCAGGGAAGCCTTGCGGGCAGCACGAAGCCATTTCGGCAGGCGCTTCGCGAGGTTTTCGATATGATCGGATGCAGAGTAGAGCTGTTCGTCCAAGCGGTTCGCCGGCAGCGAATTCAACCGATAATAAGTCTCGGCGTGATCATGAGACGTGCCCTGTGCCGTTTGCAGGGCAGTGGCGACCACGCGAGGCCCCATGTGATTCGCCTTGAATTGCGAACCGAACGCCGAAACCATCCGCAGCTTGTGCGGCATTGCGCTCTCGATGTCCTGCGTGACCGCCTCCAGCGTGCAGCCAGCCGCGTTCAGCGTTTCGACCAGGCGGGCAGCATGGTCGGGAAATTCAACCTGATAGGGCACATCCTGATAGAGAAAGACCTTGAACTTCGCGAACAGATCCGGGTTTTCCTGCAAGGCCAAAAGGCAGGCATTGCGTGTCGCCTCATGGTCAGCCGCACGGCCGATACCGATGTTGAAGTAAAGCTCGGTGGCATCGCTTTGGCGGAATATGTCCGCCAACGTCTGCGCCAGCTGTTCCACGTGACCCGTCGGGCTGGAATGATTGATATAGGCAGTGATGGATTTCTTGTTGGCCTTGAACCAGTCAACAGACCAGTTACCCGGCTCAAACCGCAAGGCTGCATCCAGCTCGCCCATGGTCATGAGTGATCCGCCCACATGCGCCAGCGAAAGTTCCGATTCCTGCCTGCGCAATTCGGACACTTCCTCAACATCAAAATACTGGCGGTCGATCTTGTGATAGCTGGTGTAATTGGACACACTTTGCACGGTCAGCACCGTGAAGCGCGTATTGCGGCGACGGTCCCACATCAGCCCGCCGATGCTGAGAACCGCATCGTCCATATGCGGCTCCACCACCAGCGCTTGTTTACGAGCCTCGGGAAACTCAGCCTCGACCAGTTCGATCGCTTCTCGCTGCCACAGGTCACGCAGGCGGTCGCGCGAACCGGCAGCCTGCTGTTCAAGCTGCGAAACCGTGGTCTTGCCATCGATTGCGTTCCACAACTTGCTGCCGGCACCATCGAGTTCGACATGCGGGCGCGTGGAAATCAGGAAATAGAGCTTACCGTCCCGCAGTTCGAAATGCGGCCTTTGCAGGGGAACGAGGTGATCGATCCCGTCCTCGAAAGCGATTTCGGGCATCGGGCCAGAATAAATGGCCTCGCGTTGGCTGAAGACGGTGCGCTCCGCCAATCGAAGTAGCTGACTTTTCATCATTTCACTCCGTTAACATCAATCGCCGATCCTGGCCCTTCCAGCGGGTCGATAGCTATCGGCAGCATTACGCGCAATGTCGCAGTGCAGCAAAACGCGGCTTACGCAAATTGCCCTATGTGTCGCCAAGGATGGGATTGAACTGCGCGATGTCTCCGCCCACTACGACGAGATCCGCGCAAACGAGCCAGGCGTGCGAGGCGAAAGGCTTGTCCGGGCCGCCTTCGACACCGATCACGATCTCGCTGAAAATTCCCCTGTCCAGCAACAAGACCTGTGCCGCCATGGCCTGAACCAGGCAATCAGACCGAAACGGCATACGGCGCGCCACACGCGGCACGATCCAGGCAATATCCTGTGCCGATTGCATATCCTGCAAGGCGGAGTGATCCAACGGCAGCCCCCTGCCCTTTGCATCCTGATTGCGCTGCGCCAGATCCCTTGTCCGAAATCGCGCCAAGGAGATCCGCGCGTTGGCGAGGGGAAGAACGGCACCGGCGCAGAGCAGTAGAAGGGAGGCTGAGGAGCAGTGCGGCTTATGCGCATCAATCGGGGTGGCGGCGCTGATTGTACCGATAGTGGAGGCCATCGAACCAATATGTCACGCAACCTATCCAGGGCCAAGTGCAATAGCACCGCCTGCCAGCGCGCGACGCGATCAGGGAAGACACGCACGGACCGTTTTATTCCGCTGCGCCGCCTCATTGCCTTGCGGTCCCCTTCCCCGAGGGTTAATCGCGCCGCGAAGGGAAAGTTGACGCCGCCATGCTCTCGCCAACCATGAAGGATAAACTGCGCGATCCGCTTTATCTGGAGCGGCACATGGTCGCCGTTGCCGTCTCGCGAGGCTTGCAGAAGGTGCCGTGGTACGATGCGCATTTCCTGAAGTATTATGCTGTGGCGAGAAAATACCTGAAGGAAGTGGCCCCGCACCTGCTGGACGATTTCGTTGAAGGTTTCGTGCCACTTCGAACCCCGCACGATTTCCAGGCTCCCAGAATTGAAGGACTTCTGGATTCAGAGACGCTTGAAGAAATACGGGCGATCACGCGGTCCATTCCCGAAGGCAATCTGGAAAATCACGAGATTGCCGATTTTGGCCGCCACGTCGTCCATGATCACCCCCGGTTCGAGAAGTTGCAACGTGATCTACAGCCACGGGTGGAGGAATTGCTGGGTCGCGAACTTGTGGCCGGATACAACTTCCTCAGCCTCTACGGGCCACAAGGCGTGTGCAACCCGCATCTCGATCACCCGTTCTCGATGTACACGCTGGACTTGTGCATCGATCAGAGCGGGGACTGGCCCATCTATTTCAGCAAGGTGATCGACTGGTCGGACCCCGATCCCGTACTGAGCGTCCCCCCGGCAGAGGTGCGGGACCACGAAGATCTGAATTTCCAGCCGCACGTGCTGCGCCCGAACGAGGCCCTGATCTTCTCCGGCAGCGGCCAGTGGCATTACCGCAATCCCATTTCGCCCGGCGGTTTTTGTAATCTTCTGTTCCTGCATTATTACCCCAAGGGCGCGGAGGATCTTGTCCGGCCGCACAGGTGGGCGCGGCATTTCGGCTGGGCCGAACTGGAACCGCTGTGTGACCTCTTGCCAGCCGACGAACTGAATGGCGAACCCGATGAGACAGTCGCTTCGTGAGCGGAATTGCAGCACTGATCCATTTCGATGGGCGACCCGCCGATCGCGCCATTCTGGAAGCGATGACAGGCGCAATGGATTATCGCGGACCGGATGGGACAGCCCATACCGTGGAGAACGGGGCTGGCATTGGGCACTGCGCGCTCAACACCAATGCCGAGGCGAAAGAGTCGCGCCAGCCCATATCTTCTGAATCATCCGGCCTGACTGTCACGATGGACGGTTATCTGAGCAATTGGGAAGAACTTCGCGAAGAACTGATCCAGTCCGGCGCGAAGTTGCGGGACCGTTCCGACGCGGAACTGGTCCTGCGCGCTTTCGAGACCTGGGGCGAGGCGCTGGTCGATCACCTCGACGGGGAATATGCGATTGTCGTATGGGACAGTCGTCGCCAGCGCGTCCATTGCATATCCGATCCTATTGGAATGCGTCCGATGCACTATTCCTGGGACGGCGCCACGCTGGTGGTGGCTTCCGATATAAAGCCCGTGGTGGCAGCCCTCACGGCGCTGGGCAGACCGCCTTCGCCAAACAACGCATTTCTGGCCGAACTTGCGTCGGCTGCGTGGTTTTCGATGGATGAGACGATCTGGTCCTCCATCATGCGGCCCGAACCAGCGCATATCATCAGCTTTGAGGCGGGACGTGATCCGCACAAGCGTGAATACTGGACCATCAATCTCGATTCGCGCATCCGGCATGCTAGCGACGAGGACTATTTCGCCGAGTACCGTCACGTCTATTCCGAATGCGTGCGCCGCGCTGCACGCGCAGATGGCCCGATCGGTTGCGATGTCAGCGGCGGGCTGGATTCCTCTGCCGTGTTCGCGATGGCGTGCAAGCTGCAACGCGAAGGCGCACTTTTGGCGCCCGATGTGCGCGGCTATACGATGCGCGCGCCAGACGGCTCCGAAGCTGACGAGATCGAATATGCACTCGCCGTGGGCGCGCATGTCGGCAAGACAATCCATGAAGCGCCGATGTTCCTGCCGGAACTGGAATGGTTTCAGAAAAAGTTGCAGCGTGACGCCAACCTTCCGCCTTTCCCCAACACGGCGATTATCCGCAACCACGATCTCGCCATGGCCGCAGACGGCTGCCGCGTGGCGCTGAACGGTCAGGGCGGAGACCACTGGCTGGGCGGCAGCTCCCGCTATTACGAGGAACAGGTCAGGCATTCTGAATGGGGTGCGATGGCGCGCAGCTTCCAGGCTGACAGCGCAACATACGGCTGGCGCAAGCCGGCTTTCAACCTGGTCCGCCAGGCGGCGGCCGCCATCCTGCCTGCGGGCATCAAGCGGCCGTTCAAGAGCGTGCTTGGCTGGAACGATGCGCCCTATTTCCATGAACCCGCACCCTATCTCTCAGAGACGATGAAGCGCGAGTTCGTGAGTCGCCGCGAACGCTACGATGCATCCCGGCCCGCCGAACCCAAACTGCGCTTCGCAATGGAAACCCTGCGCTATCCGTTCGATCGTTATCTTGTCACCCAGCATGATCGGCAATTGGCCCAGGCTGGTCTGGAATCGCGCCATCCGATGTTCTCACGCAGGTTCGTCGAACATATGGTCGCGGTGCCTGCTGCCATGCGTTATCGCGGATCAAAGGTCCGTTACATCCACAGGAAAGCCCTGAAGTCGATTCTGCCTGACAAGGTCTTGTCACGCGATGACGAAGCAGGCTTCGACATGGCCATGAACAAGCATTTACCCCAGATTGTACAATATCTTGGTGAGCATGCGTCGATTGTTGACGATGACCTGTTCGATACATCCGAACTACGTATTTTCATGGAATTTTGTTGCAATGCGTCATTCGAGGGGATAGAGCGATGGCAATTATGGAACACGTATCTCGCGTATGTGTTCAGGATTATAGCTGATTCGATTGTTTCGCGTCAGCACACTGAGAAAAGGTTGTAGATGTGAGCAAGGATACAAATACCCCGCAGCTGAAGGCTGAATATTCGCGTCCTGAGCTGAGCGTTTTCGGTTCTGTCCGCAATCTGACCGGCGGAAGCGTTGCGACAGCTACTGACGATCTGGGCAACATGATGAACCGTTCCGATCCCGCAGCGAAGGAAAATGTCGCACTGGTCGGCACTCACCCGCTCGGCTTCGGTCTTTACCTGTTCGACTACAAGGCTGAATTCGCTGCTGACGGCGAAGGTCGCCAGTTCGGCGTGATGGCTGATGAAGTCGCCAAGATCGTTCCGGAAGCGGTTGCCGAAGGTGAAGATGGCTATCTTCGCGTGAACTACGCGATGCTGGGTATCACCCGCCACTAAGGTTTCTTTCGGGGACTGCTCGACGATCGTATTTTATGTCAGCAGTCCTTGAAGAGCATATCGATTATCTGACATTACCAGAGCGCGCGGGCCTCTATAAGGAGGCGATCGCGCGCTCTGTCGTTTCTGGCGATATCGTAGCTGATCTTGGTTGCGGATTTGGCGTGTTGGGCATTGATTGCCTGAAAGCCGGCGCATCACGTGTTTACGGGATTGACTCCAGCGATGCGATCGAAGTAGCGCGAGAGACTGTGCGCCGCGCAGGCCTGGAAGATCGCTATACCTGTATTCGCGGCTCCAGCTTCAGAACTGATCTCCCCGAGAAAGTGGACGTTCTGATTTGCGACCACATCGGTTATTTCGGCTATGATTACGGTATTCTTCCGATGCTGGCGGATGCGCGCTCCCGCTTTCTGAAACCGGGTGGCAAGATAATCCCTTCAGGCCTTACCTTGAAGATTGCGGCGGTACATTCCCGCAAGGCCCGCGAACTGGTTGATCGCTGGGTCAGCGCGCCGGTTCCCGGCGAATGTGCGTGGTTGCAGGAATATGCCGTTAATTCCAAACATCCCATCAACCTGAGCAAACAGGACATCTGCAGCGATGTCGCGCCACTTGGGCACATTGATCTCACCTCGGACGAGCCGGATCATTTCGTGTTCGAGACGACTGTCAGCGCCGAAAAGAACTGCACACTAGATGGATTAGGTGGATGGTTCGATTGCGAACTTGCCCCGGGCGTGACCATGACCAACTCGCCGGTCAAGGCCGGTTCGATCGGACGCGACCAGTTGTTCCTGCCCATTACCAAGCCCGTCCCGATCAAGGCGGGGCAGCAGATCTCGATCACGCTGCGCATCGACATGGAGGGTGACATCCTCACGTGGACCATCACGCCGGAAGGCGAAAAAGCGCAAACCATGTCCACCTGGAAAAGCAAAATCCTAACACCACAGGATCTGGTGGCCAGGCTAGACCAGCCGCTTGAAACCAATCAGGTCGGCACAGCCCGCGCCGCGATCCTGCGATTGGTGGATGGTACGCGAACCGGTCGCCAGATCGAAGATCTTGTGGTCGAACAGCATCATGACCTTATGCCAAGCGAACGCCATCTTCGCGATTTCATAAGGCGCGAACTTGGCCAAAGCGCCGATTTGCCATGAACACCAAACGGTTGCCTGCCAGGGAACAGGCCGCTTTGCCAACGCAGCCTTACGATCGCTGGGTGGGAAATGGCGATGAAACGCTGGCCGAATTTCATCGCTATGGCGACGATTATCTCATGCGCTTCGACGATCTTGCCGATTTCGTCATCTCGCGGGACGATTTCTCCATCACCATCGCCCCCGTGCCGGACAGTGATGAGACTGTCCTGAAGCGGACGCTCCACAATTCGGTTCTGCCGTCCATTGCGAACCACACCGGCCGCCTCTCATTGCACGGAAGTGCAGTTGAGTTTGGCGGTCATGCCGTGGCCTTCATGGGCTTGTCGCGGCGCGGCAAGACTACGCTTGCCGGCGCATGCGCGCGCGCGGGCCATCCTTTTCTTACCGAGGATTGGGTGGAACTGTCAGGCGACGATCAACGGGGCTATGCCGTGTTGCCAAAACAGCCGCATCTGCGGCTTTTCCATGATAGTGCAGAATATCTCACGGCGCAGGATACCAGCAAGCCAGATGATGGTGAGAAGGTAGAGTTACGCGCCAGCACCGATCTGCCGTTTGCCGATCGTCCCTGCCCGCTCAAGGCAATTTTCCATCTTGGCCCGGGCGATGCGCAAGACACGCTTATCGCTCCTGTTGATCCCCCCTCGGCTCTGGTGGGTCTGCTGCCCAATGCCTTTGTCCTCGACAGCCACGACAAGCCGCGGATGCGTGCGCATTTCGAGCGGCTGGGCGCACTGGCGGCGACCGTGCCCAGCTACAGCCTTGACTATCCCAGACGTTTCCAGCACCTCGCCGCAGTCGTTCAGGCAATTGCTGAACATCTGGAGCAGAATTGATGGAATTGTCGGACAAGGTCGCGGTATCTGAAAACGTGGTTACACGCGAAGTATCGGGCGAGACCGTACTGCTCGATCTTGAAAAGGGTACCTATTTCGGACTCAATACTGTCGGCGGGCGAATCTGGACGCTGGTAGAGGAAGAGCCGCGTACACTCTCCCAGGTGAAAGATGTCGTGTGCAGCGAATTTGCAGTGAGTGAACAGGACGCGCAGCGCGATGTGCTCGATCTTGCCAGCCAGCTGCATGAGCATGGCCTGCTGACCAGGGCTGACTAGAATTTCGCCCCAATCCCGCACGCCTGGTGCCGCCGGAAAATCTTAAAGCGGAGCACCGTAAAACGCGCTAATCTGCTCCTGTGACAACTCGCGGCAGGAGCCGTCTTCTACCGCCAGAACACGATCTGCCAGTGCCAGCGACGCAGGACGATGCGTTACGAGGATGACCGTTCGGGCTTCGAGCGATTCCAGGCAGGATTTTACGAAGGCGGCCTCGGCCTCCACATCGAACATCGATGTCGCCTCATCGAAGATCAGTATCGGGGGATCGGCAAGCAAGGCCCTGGTCAGGGCTATGCGCTGACATTGCCCGCCAGAAAGCCGCACCCCACGATCGCCAATACGGGTGTCGAGCCCTTCGGGAAGGCGTGCGATAAACGCCTCTGCCTGGGCGAGTCGAATGGCTTTCTGCATATCGGCATCGCTCACCTGCGTGCGGCCAAAGCGGATATTCTCGCGCACGCTTCCGTCGAACAGCGCAGGTCTCTGCGGCACATAACCAAACTGGCTGCGCAGATATTCCAGCGAAAGCCGCGAGATATCGGTATCGTCCAGATAGATCTGGCCCGCGTCCAGCTGATAAAGCCGCAGCGCCAGTTTGATGAGCGTGGACTTTCCCGCGCCATTGGGTCCGGTCAGCGCAACTCTTTCACCCGGCTCGATAGTGAGCGTAGCCGATTGCAGGATCGGTGCCCGACCCGGATAAGAAAAATCTACCTCGTTGAAAACAATGCGGCCTTTGGCACTGCCCGGAAACACTTCGCCCGCTGCGCGAACTTCCGGCTCGATCGCCATCACGGCTTCCATTCGCGAAAGGATGCCCATGGCCCACTGGAACTGGCCATACAGGCCTGCCAGCGCGCCTACCGGTCTTGTAAGCAGCGCAGCATATAGCAGAATGCTGAAGAGATCCGGGCCAGTGATCGGCTCTGCACCCGGTGCCGGTTCCGAGACAAGCAGCAGGATCGCGATAGCGGTCAGGCCGCACATGCTCGCGATCAGGGGGGAAAGGTAGGAAATGATGATCTGGTTGCGCAGGTTATGCTTGCGCACGTTTTCGACATGTCCGGCATAGGCCTCTCGCCTGCGATCTTCGGCCACGAATGTCTTGATGGCGGCCAAGGTTTCCAGCGTGGTTTCCGCTTCCGAAAGGAGCTGAGATTCCGCCTGTCTTACACGCGCGCCAAGATCGCGCAGCCGACGGCCAACCAGCCGCAGCAGGATATAGATCGCGGGCATCAGCACGGGCAGTACCAGCCCCACGCGATAATCCAGGATGAACAGCAGGATAATTGCACCCAACGCCGTCACCATCATCGAAGGGGTGCGCGCCAGTGTGGAGGATAAAAACGCGCTGAGATTGGCAACCTCGAAGGTGAGCAGGTTGAGCATATCGCCCTGCCGATGCGAATCGTGAAACCGTAATGGAAGGGCCTGGACGTGGGTGAATGCATCAAGGCGCATGTCGGCGAGAATCCGCTCGCTTACCTTGGCGCTGACAACGCTGGTCGCGATGGTCAGCACCGTCACGATGATGACCACCAAGATGAGGATGGTCAGCACCGGCAGATTGGTCGACGGCGTCGATCCCAATATCCCGCCAAGGAACTGGCCGGCAAGCCACGGCACGGCAAGGACGAAGAGGGAACTTGCCAGCGTCAGGGCCGAAACTGCCAGCAGCGGTCCACGATAGCGCAGGGCATGGCGAAGCAAGAAGTTCTCGCTCATGAATGGCCGCCGCCATGCTCATCCGTCGGCGATATTCGGCGCGCGAAACCTTCCTTCCCCCTAGGCATGACCAGCTTGGAAACTCCGTCCAGCCAGCGCCTCGTCTGTAAAACCGCGAGGGGGTAGCTTTGCATCGCCGGATATCGACGCCGCAGCGGTATTTCGTCCATCAGGAAGTTGTGGGACAATATGGCAAGCAGGTCACGCAAACCATAGGCACTGCGCAAGGACGTGGCGAGACGCGCAAAAGAGCCCTGCTCGAACAGATAGGCGTCGATATCACCGGACGTGCCGCTTCCTTCAAGTGCCGCGAGGAAATGCGCTGGAACCTCGGTTCCAAAACGCGCGCGCGTCGCCTCGACAGTCGTCCTGCACAGATAAGCCGCGCCTCTCTTGCCAGCCTCCTGCGCAAGGATATTCCAGTCCGCATCCGTGAATGCCTTCAGCTGCAAGTGGTTTCCGAAGCTCCAGATGAGACGCTCATCCCCGTAGACCGTTTCATGCTCCACCAGATATCCTGCCACGGCATGCAGTACCTGGTTTAAGCCGCCGGCAAGGAACAGGAGCGCGGGATCAAGAGCGCGGGCCGATTGCGACAGGCGTTGCAGGCTGGTGGATCTGGCGATTGCTTCTTCCGGAGTGAAGAGCAGGCGCGTCGCGGCAGAAGCGTTGGCCTGCCAGTGCAGGTCGATGGTATGAACGAAGCCTGCCCCGGTATCATAGGACCAGTTTTCCTGCATCGAGGACGTTTCGCCTCGTACCCAGCCAAGATCTTCGAACACCTTGCGGGTGCGGGCCACATCGCTTGCGCAGATGATCAGGTCCGTGTCGCCCCGCTGGCGCATTGCGGGATCGGGAAAGACGCAATAGGCAAGCGCCGTTCCCTTGCTGATAACGCTGGCGATGCCGTTTTCCGAGAGGGTGTCTATTGCCGCTGCCACAGCACGCTTGTGTGAGCTTTCCCAGATGCCGTGCAGGCGCGCGTCTGCTTGTATGGTGCGGGTAATCTCGCCTG
>JBASBA010000528.1:0-2422 GCA_049650885.1 Alteraurantiacibacter sp.
GCACGAGGCGCAAGTCCGGCACATAGCGCCGCAAGGCCAGCGGGCTGGGCACTGGCAAGGCGAGGCTCACCTGTTTGCGCGTATCGAGAGCGGCGACCGCGCGCTTGCAAGCGGAGCGATCGGGATCGGGATCAATCAGGATATCCAGTCCGCCGCCGCACGGCAGGCGAAAATCAATGTTCGCAGATCCTGCGCCGTAGCGGATCACACGCCGTTCGCCGCCCCTGGCAATTTCCCGCGCCAGTTCCTGCTCCAGGCAGCCATCGGCAAGGCTGCCGGTAACGGTGCCGTCAGGGTGCACGGCCAGTTGCGCGCCAAGGCGGCGCGAGAAGCTGCCTTCGATATGGGTAATCGTGCACAGGCCCACGCCTTGCTGGCAGGCTGCGCGCAAGGCGGCCTGATCACCTGCCAATGGCGCTATCATGCCGCTATTGCGTGCGCGCGGGAATCTCCGCCGGGTCTATCCCCATGCGAAGCTGCGGTTCTTCACCGCGCAATTCCTCAAACGCCACCATCAGGTTGATATAGGCGCGCCCGCGTGGAGTGCCACCATATTCAAGGCCGGGCAGCAGATCGTCACCCATGAAGATAGCGAAGCTGGGCATGGATTCCAGCCGGGCCAGTGCGTCTGCTGGCGTACCACCGCTTTGCGCCGTCTCCTCCGCGATTTGCACCAGGCCGCGGTTGAACGTCATGAAACTGCCGAATTCTTCCCAGGTGCTGGTGCCGCCATGCCCCTGCAACACGGTGTCAATATCGTCGATGCCGTAAAATGCGGCAGTCAGTGTCGTGGCGGCAGACAGGATGGAGCCTCCCGACGCAGGATCGATCAGGCCGCTCATATGCCAGGCATAGGCGTCACCGGCCATCATCACGCGGTCTTCCGGGAACACGATGAAGGCATCGCCATCGGTGTGCGCCGCACCGAACCAGTGCAGGTTCACGCGGTCAGCACCGTCCCCGATCTGGCGGTATGTGGTAAATTCGGTGTCTACCCGGTTGGCCGGAAACGGTCCGCCCTCTTCGCGCATTCGTGCAGCGGTGTTAGCCTGCGCCACAACCTGCACGCCGCCATTGTCTGCGAAGAAGGCGTTGGAGCCGACGTGATCGGGATGCGAATGCGTGTTGATCAACGTGGTGACGGGCTTGTCCGTGATCTTGCGAATTTCGGCCATGATGCCTTCGCCCGAATTGGGCAGCTTGGTATCCACCAGTACGACGTCATTCGACCGGACAAAGACAACGCTGTTGCCGCCTGCACCGGGAATTCGCCAGACATTCTCGGAAACCTGCTGCGCTTCCTCGATACCCGGAAGGCCCTGTGCCATCGCCGCCGTAACGGACACGCCGCCAAGAAGAATTGCCGAAAGAACTGCCACGCGCTGCATTATTATCCGCTCCCAAGACTCAGGCCATATTCAGGACTCTGTCAACGAACCAATAGGCGCCTGCAAGGATCACCGCAAGCGATCCCCCAATTACAAGACGCTTTGTGGCCAATGGGGCACGGGTGCGCAGCCATGCCAGCGCCAGTGCCACGGGTACGACGATCGCCAATTGGCCAATTTCCACCCCGATGTTGAACGCCAGTAAAGACCACGCCAGATTACCCTCGGGCAGGCCAAAGTCGCGCAGCACGAAGGCAAAGCCAAAGCCGTGGATCAATCCGAACAGCAGGGCGAAAAGCGGGCGCAGTTCGCGCTGCCCGTCTTTTTGCAGGAGATTGTCAACGCCCACGATTACGATGCTGAGTGCGATCAACGGCTCCACCAGCCAGGCGGGCGGGGCAAAGGTGCCAGTGGCTGCCAGCGCCAGAGTGACGGAATGACCAAGGGTAAATGCCGTCACGATCAGCGCAAGGCGGCGCAGCGAACCGCCCAGCAGGATCAGCCCGATCAGGAACAGCACGTGATCCGGCCCGATCAGCACATGATGCGCGCCCGATGGCACGAAGGTGCCAAACACCGCCATCACGCCCGCAGCCGTTCCGGCATAATGCGTTTGCGGCGCGGTTTCGGCATCGAACAGGAACTGCTGCCGAAGGTCGCCAGCCTCGTAAATGTTCACAAAGGTCTGGTGGGCGGGATCGTGTGGAAATAGGTTGGCATCCACTGTCAGTGCTGATGGCGGCGCACGCGATGCGCGAAATTGCAGGCGCAGGGCATCCTCATCGCGCGATGCCGATATATCGCCAAATTCCAGGACGATGCCGTCTCCGCCGGCGCCCTGAAGGACGATCCGGCGGGTCATCAGCGCCTTGATCTTACTGTATTGCGCCGCTAACACACGCTCGTCGAGCAAGGTCGACGGTTCCTCGATATCCAGTTCATGCGCAATGTCGATCGTGTGAACGCTTAGCGTGCCCTCGATATGCTGCTCGTGCAGTTCGACATCGAGGTAGCTGAACGGAGCGGGATGCGCG
>JBASBA010000529.1:0-5696 GCA_049650885.1 Alteraurantiacibacter sp.
ATCCAAAGGCCAAGGTCAGCGCGCATTACTGCATCACCGAAGCTGGCGAAGTCATCCGGCTTGTGCCGGAAGAGAAGCGCGCCTGGCATGCCGGTGTTTCCTACTGGCGCGGGCATCGCGACGTGAATTCCGCCAGCATCGGGATCGAGCTGGATCATCCGGGCCACGCCGGCGGCTATCGCGAATTTGCGGATGCGCAGTTCGAGGCGTTGGTTCCGCTGCTGAACCGAATGGTAAAGCAGCACGATATTCCCCGCGCCAATGTGGTGGGCCATTCCGATGTGGCACCGGGCCGCAAGATCGATCCGGGCGAGCTTTTCCCCTGGAGCAGACTGGCAGAATACAATCTGTGCCTGCCGCGGCCGGAGAAAATCTCTCCCAATGACCCGTTCGATAATGATGCCTCGTTCTATCTCGCGCTGGAACGGTTTGGCTATGACATTACCGATGGCCACGATGCAGTCGAAGCGTTTCAGCGCCGCTGGCGGCCAGAGCAGATCGATGGCCTGATCGACGGTGAAGTGCGGGCAATCCTGTTTCAGCTTCTGCTGGACCGCGATGAGGGCCGCACCCGATAATCGGGCGCCGGGCGGTTGCGCCCTTCCCTATAGCCGGTGTTGCGCATATAGGCGCACCTGCCGGGGAGCCGGGCAGCCGCGTCATCCGCAAGGGTGTCGAGGAAAGTCCGGGCTCCACGAAACAAGGGTGGCGGGTAACGCCCGCCGTGGGCAACCACAGGGAAAGTGCCACAGAGAGCAAACCGCCGATGGCCCGTTAAAAGGCACAGGCAAGGGTGAAAGGGTGCGGTAAAAGCGCACCGGGGGGCCGGTAACGGTTCCCGTCATGGCAAACCCCACCCGGAGCAAGACCGCATAGGGGTCTCGCGCTTTCTTCGGAAGGCAGGAGTGTTTCGCTCCGAGAGACCCGGGTTGGTTGCTTGAGCGCGTGGGAGCAATCCCCCGCCGAGATGAATGGCTGCCCCCGTAGCGCTGATGTGTCAGCATATCGGCTGCGGAACAGAACCCGGCTTACAGGCTCCCCGGCAATTTTATTCCACGTGCTGATGCGAACAAATGCTGATTTCGCCTTCGTTATCGTCGATCGCAGTGATGTAGCGGCGGGAATTGCCCTCCAGTACCAGCGAAGTCAGCCGGCCGCTGCTGTAGGCACCTGTATCGATACCGATCCTGTTTCCCTGATCAACAGCCGTTTCGGTAATCGTATGGCCGTGAACGACAACCCCCTCGTGCGGGTCGCGGTGACTCAGGAATGGCTCCCTGATCCAGCGCAGCTTTGCCTCGCTTTGCTCGGCCAGCGCGAGCCCCGGCTCAATTCCGGCATGCACGAAAATATAGTCGCCGATGCTGACGATATTCTCAAACCCGGCGATGAAATTGCGATCGGACTGTGGAACGAGTGTTTCCATGGCCTCCATGATTTCGTCGAGCGAGATCCGCGAAAACTGGCGCTTGTCCAGACCGTAGCTCAACAGCGTTTCCCGTCCGCCATGGCGCAGGAAATGGCGAAGGAGTTCAGTATCTTCGAAACTGCGCAGGAACATCTCTTCGTGGTTGCCGGCCAGGATCCGCACATCGCGAAACCTTTGCCATTCGCGCGCCAGGGCCAGTACGTTCACGCTGTCCGGCCCGCGGTCTATCAGGTCACCCAGCAGGACGACTGTTGTCTCTGCTTCGCCGCTTGCCCTGTTATCGAGTTCAATCGCCTCGATCAGGGCGATAAGCAGATCGCTCCGGCCATGAATGTCGCCAACGGCATACACGCGTCTGCCCTCAGGCACACTGGCCTCTATAATGGGGAGCTCAGGCTCTGCCTTCTTGGATCGGAAAAATTCAAACATGCTCAAAATTGTCTGGCCCACATAGTCATTACGCACCAGCGCGCAATCGGTTGGCTCGAGAAGTCTGCGTACGGCCAGGAAGATGTCGTATGGCTGAATGTGATGCAAGAAGGGCACACTCTTCAGGTGGTCGGCCAGACGCGAGGCAAATTATCTTGTGCAACGCACAATCGCTATGCAAGATAGCATGGCTTTCACGGCGATTTGGCGCACTAAATGATGCCAGCCCGTGAAAGGCGCAGGTGGGATGAAGCATTAGTTCACACAAGCAATTGAGGGAAATTGCCCATGCTTACATCCGTCCGCAGCCTTACGGCTGCTTCTGTTTTCGCACTATCTACCGTTCTCGCGGCCCCTGCCATGGCGCAGGTGGTCAATCCCGCCGATGAAGTGGATGATGGCGGTATCGGTGTCGAAGTTTCCGCAAACGTCGCATTGGTCAGCGAATATCGCTTCCGCGGTGTCGACCTGTCCGGTGGCGAGTTTGCAATTCAGGGCGGCATCGATGTCGGCCTCCCCGCTGGTTTCTACGTCGGCGCCTGGGCGTCCTCGCTCGATGAACAAACCGTCGGCTTTGGCAGCACAGAGCTTGATGTCTACGGCGGTTGGGCCGGTGAATTCGGCAACCTCTCCACCGATGTGGGCGCCATCATGTACATCTACCCCGATGCCGGTGCCGGTGATTTCGATTATATCGAATTCTACGGTTCCGTCGGCGCAGCACTCGGCCCGGCAGAAGTGACCGTTGGCATCGCCTATGCGCCCGATCAGGATTCGCTGGGCGGCACTGACAATTTCTACATCTATTCAGATGTGGGCGTCGGCATTCCCGGCACGCCCGTCAGCCTGACCGGCCATATTGGTTACACCGATGGCTTCCTGACGTTTACGCCTGACAGCGAAGCGTTTGACTATTCGGTCGGCGCCGAACTTGCCGTACCCGGCACACCGCTGTCTGTGGGCGTGGCCTATGTCGGTGTCGAAGGCGACGGCATCATCGATCCAGGTGGCACGTTCACCGACGATGGCGTTGTCTTTACCCTGGGCGCCAGTTTCTAGGACTATCGCGCAAAGCGAGGAACGGAAGGGCCTGCACCGGCAACGGTGCGGGCCCTTTCGTTTGCGTATCACTGCGCGAGATATTAACGGGGCCTTTTGCAGTCTCGCTCGCCATTTTTCCGCGTGAAACCGGGATGGCTCGGCGATGAAGGGAATTTTTCAGACTATGGTCCACTATCTTCACACCATGATCCGGGTATCGGATGCCGAGGCAACGCTGGCTTTCTTCAAGCTGATCGGATTGGAAGAGGTGCGCCGCAAGGATGTGCCGCAAGGCAAATTTACGCTCATATTCCTCGCGGCGCCGGGGCAGGCGGATATCGCCGAACTGGAACTGACATACAACTGGCCGCCCGAAGATGGCAGCGAGCCGGAAACCTATGATGGCGGGCGCAACTTCGGCCACCTCGCCTACCGGGTGGATAATATCTACGACACGTGCCAGCGCCTGATGGATGCCGGCGTCACAATTAACCGCCCTCCGCGCGACGGTCACATGGCGTTCGTGCGCTCACCCGACGGGATCAGCGTGGAGCTGTTGCAGGACGGCCATCTGGAACCGGAGGAACCCTGGGCCAGTATGGAGAATACGGGAAGCTGGTAAGTTGCCGCGAGGGCCTTCGCCCTTGCTATTCTTCACTGTGCACGCCACCTGCCCGACATGAAAACCCGCAAGATTCCCCAAGTGGTCATCATTGGCCGCCCCAATGTCGGCAAGTCGACCCTGTTCAACAGGCTGGTTGGCAAGCGGCTGGCGCTGGTCGATGACCAGCCCGGCGTTACCCGCGATCGGCGCATGGGACTGGCAGGTCTTTCGGGTCTGGAGTTCGAAGCTGTCGACACTGCCGGGTGGGAAGATGAGGACGATAAGTCCCTGCCCGGTCGGATGCTGGCGCAGACGCAGGTTTCGCTCAAGGATGCCGACGCCGCGCTGTTCGTGATCGACTCGCGCGCTGGCCTCACGCCGTTGGACGAGGAAATCGGACGCTGGCTGCGACAGCAGGAGGTGCCCGTGGTGCTGATCGCCAACAAGGCCGAGGGCAATTCCGGCGAAAGCGGTATCCTTGAGTCCTACTCTCTGGGCCTTGGTGAGCCGATCCCCGTGAGCGCCGAACACGGCGAAGGCGTTGCCGATCTGTATTCTGCCCTTATCCCCCTGATTGACGAGAAGGCCGATCAGCTACAGCTGGAATCGGAAGCCTTGGCCGCAATCGCCGCAGATGCAGCACGCGCCGCAGCCGAAGCTGGCGAGGAACTGGAAGAGATTGACCCCAGCGCTCCGTTGAGTCTGGCCATCGTCGGCCGCCCGAATGCCGGCAAGTCCACGCTGATAAACCGTCTGCTAGATGAAGATCGCATGCTGACAGGGCCAGAGGCCGGCATCACGCGCGATTCTATTGCGATTGACTGGGAATGGACGGATCCGAAAACCGGCGAAGACCGTGTCATCAAGCTGATCGACACCGCCGGAATGCGCAAGCGCGCCAAGGTGGTGGACAAGCTGGAACGGCTTTCGGTTCAGGATGGCCTGCGTGCTGTCGACTATGCCGAAGTCGTAGTGCTGTTGCTGGATGCAACGCGCGGGCTGGAAGTGCAGGACCTGAAGATTGCCAGCCAGGTGATTGACGAGGGGCGTGCCCTGATGGTTGCCATCAACAAATGGGACATTGCAGAAGACCCCAGCGGACTGTTCAACGGCATCCGCGGCGCGTTGGAAGAGGGGCTCTCCCAGCTAAAGGGCGTGCCGTTGTTCGCTGTCTCTGCCATCACCGGCAAGGGTTTGGATACCATGCTGAGTGCTGCGTTCGAACTGCGCGAAGCGTGGAGCCGCCGAGTGCCAACCGCTGCGCTGAACCGCTGGTTTGACGATGCCTTGGCCAAGAACCCGCCACCCGCACCGGGCGGACGCCGCATCAAGCTGCGTTACATCACGCAGGTTGGCACGCGTCCGCCGCGCTTCGTGATTTTCGGCACGCGACTGGACGATCTGCCCACCAGTTACGAGCGGTATCTGCTGAATGATATCCGCAAGCGCCTGGACTTTGGTGCGGTGCCGGTTCGTCTCACATTGAAGAGCCCCAAGAATCCGTATGATTCCAATCGCGGTGGTGGCGGCAAATTCAGCGGCGGACAGGGCCGGGACTAGCTGGCTTACATGCTTGATACCCTCTCCCTTACCGGCGAACTGATCGAAAGAACCTCCAGCACCATACGCGTGCAGGAGATGGTGCAGTTGAGTCTGGCGCCCGTCTTCCTGCTGGCAGGTATTGCCGCAATGCTGGGCGTCATGAACCAGCGGCTGACCTGGCTGTTCGACCGCATCGAGATGATAGAGCGGATGGAGGAAGCCGGCGTCGAGAACAGGGAAGCGGAAGAGCTTCCTGCGCTGATCCAGCGGCAGAGAAGTGCGCAGATCGCTGTAAAACTCTCCACTCTTGCCGCACTGACCATCTGCGTTGTTATCGCGATCCTTTTCATCAGCGCCTTCATCGAGCCGCGAATCGGAACGATTGTCGCTGTGATGTGGATCGCCACAATGGCTCAGCTTTCGGCAGCGCTGGCGCTGTTCTTTCGCGAAACCAGCATGGCCGCTGCCACCGCGAAAGAGCGCAGAAGGCGCAGTCGCGAGATACTGGCGCGCCGGCGGGAGCATGATGGCGCGGCCTGAATTCGCCTGTGGTTACATTGTATTCTTGTGGCCTAAGTAGCCAGAACGATTGGTTTTTCAGTCCGGCTGCACAGACCCTTCCTAATTCTGACACGTTGTAGTGTCATATGG
>JBASBA010000530.1:0-5142 GCA_049650885.1 Alteraurantiacibacter sp.
TGGCGATGCTGGGATAAAATTCCAACTTTTCCCCAAGGAATCCGCCTTGTCGCTTCGGAATCCTTGCCCGCACATTCACCTGCGCTAAGGATAGAGTCGCATTATTTACCGGCGCAGCATCGCGAATCCGGGTTCTCCCGGCACCGCAGCGTCAGAGTTTGGGGATTAGATTGCCATGAAGGCCACCATCGAACGCGCAAAATTGCTGCGCTGCCTGTCTCACGTCCAGTCGGTGGTGGAGCGGCGGAACACGATTCCGATCCTCTCCAACGTCCTGATCGAAGCGGACGAGGGTGGCCATGTAAAAGTCATGGCAACCGACCTTGACTTGCAAGTGGTGGAGAGCCTGGAAGCCAATAGCGTAGAGAGCGGCGGCGCAATCACCGTGTCAGCCCACCTGCTGTTCGATATCGCGCGCAAGCTGCCCGATGGCAGCGAGGTTTCGCTGGAAACGGCGGAAAATCGCATGACGATCAAGGCTGGCCGCAGCCGTTTCTCGCTGCCTACGCTACCTCGCGATGATTTCCCCGTGATCGTGGAAGGTGATCTGCCGACCAGCTTTGAACTGCCTGCCGCCACCTTGGCAGAGCTGATTGACCGCACGCGTTTCGCCATCTCCACCGAAGAAACCCGATATTATCTGAACGGCATTTTCTTCCACGTGGCGGAGGAAGACAAGCCCGTGCTGAAGGCTGCCGCCACCGATGGCCACCGGCTGGCGCGATACACGCTGGATCGCCCCGCAGGCGCGGAAGGAATGCCCGATGTGATCGTGCCGCGCAAAGCCGTGGCAGAGCTTCGCAAGCTGTTGGAGGAATCGATGGAAGGCAATGTCGGTATCGACCTTAGCCCATCGAAAATTCGCTTCGCGCTTGGCGGCGCAGGCGGAGTTGTCCTTACCAGCAAGCTGATTGACGGCACATTCCCCGATTACAGTCGGGTAATCCCCACCGGCAATGACAAGTTGCTGAAGGTTGATCCAAAGTCCCTGTTCGCAGGTGTGGACCGCGTGGCCACCATTGCCACGGAAAAGACACGCGCCGTGAAAATGGGGCTGGAAAACGACAAGGTAACCCTCACCGTCACCAGCCCGGACAATGGCAACGCAGTGGAAGAAGTGTCCTCGCAATACGCATCGGATGCGATGGAGATCGGCTTCAACGCCGGTTATCTGAAAGACATCCTCCACCAGATCGATTCCGACACGGTTGAAATGCACTTCGCAGATGCTGGTGCGCCCACGCTGATCCGCAAGGATGAGGGTAGTCCGGCGTTGTATGTGCTGATGCCGATGCGGGTCTAGGCCAAGTCTCTTGATCCCGAAGCTATCCGGGGTGGGCTAGGTTCGGTCTGGCTGAACCAGGAATCGCTTCAAGCGCTGGCCTAATTCATCGCGCGGATCATAGCTTCGATATCAACGAATTTTTCACGCGGCGCGCCCTCGCGGGCGGCTTGGGATTCGGCCTCTTCGATCTTCTTCCAGTCGCGGAAGGTCACGACGTCGAGACCTTTCCTGGCGGCAAAAGCATCGAACCCTTCACGGCCCTTCTTGCCTCTGCGCAATAGCGCGCCGTTTGCAAAATCGGCGGCAATTTTTTCGACGATTCCAAACCCATCGGGCTTGTTCGTGCCGATCGTTCCCGATGGACCGCGCCGCGCCCAGCCTACGCAATATAGGCCCGGCAGGATGCGTCCGTCGTCATTGGCAAAGCGACCTGCGCGCTCTTCGAACGGGACGCCGGGAATGGGGGTGGTGCGATAGCCGATGCAGCTGATTACAAGGTCTGCGGGCAGGCGTTCGATCCTGCCCGTGCCCACGGCGCGCCCTTTCTCAAGGCGGGTGT
Source organism: Alteraurantiacibacter sp. (assembly GCA_049650885.1). GTDB lineage: Bacteria > Pseudomonadota > Alphaproteobacteria > Sphingomonadales > Sphingomonadaceae > Alteraurantiacibacter. Next base: position 1,845 of record JBASBA010000530.1, read on the forward strand.
GCTCCACCTCCACCGCTTCTACCTTTGTGTCGCCGATCAGGGCCTTGGGCTGGGCAAAGAACGCGAATTCCACCGCGATGCGCTTTTCGCCGCGAACATGTTCGGGTGTGGCGGCGTATTCGCGCAGGATCGCGACGGATTTACGCAGGCCCGGTTCCAGGATCGCGTCCTCCTCCGCATCCGGAAGATCGCTCTGGCTGATATGTGGTGCGGCATGGTTGAGGCGGCCAAGTTCGCCCAATTCCTTCGGCGTCATCATGATCTGGTGTGGCCCGCGCCGTCCCAGCAATATGATTCGGTCGATATTGCTGGCGCTCAGGCTGTCCAGGGCATGGCCGACGATGTCTGAGCCATCAAATTCCTCGTCCTTTTTCGATAGCATGCGCGCCACATCCAGCGCCACGTTGCCCATGCCGATCACCACCGCGGTTGTGCCGGAAAGGTCGGGATTCAGCTCTGCGAACTGGGGGTGCCCATTGTACCAGCCGACGAATGCTGCGCTGCCAAAGCTGTTGGCCAGATCTTCGCCCGCTATGCCCAGTTCCCGATCCTGCGGCGCGCCGGTTGCCAGCACGACAGCGTCATACAATTCCTGCAATTGCGCGATGGATATATCCTCGCCAACGGCAACATTGCCAACGAAGCGCACATTCTCGGTAAGCGCCGTCTTCTCGTATCGGCGCGACACGCCTTTGATAGACTGATGATCGGGTGCCACGCCGGTGCGGATCAGGCCATATGGCACGGGCAACTTGTCAAATATATCGACGCGAACATCCTCGCCAAACTCCTTTTGCGCAGCCTCTGCCGTGTAATACCCTGCAGGACCGGAGCCGATTATGGCAATATGTCGCATCCAAGGCTTCTCCCAAAAAAATAAGGCACGCATTTGACTTCTATCGAATTGACTGGGCCCGGGACTGTATCCAGCACCGTAAAACGAGAAAAGCACTAGTAATCAAGTCTGGCGAATTAACAGTTCTTCAAAGTCCATTTGGCATACAACACGCATGAAGCGTTCGGCAGGCAAGATTATCGACAGGATCGAGGATGCGGGTGCGCTTTCGCAGCAGTCCGCCCCGTCGCCTGCGCCGCAGCTTGACGCTTTATCAACCAAAGCTGTGCCCAAAACAGACGAGGCGCGCAATGCCGATCATTTCACCGCTGCCCCATTGGCTGCAACACAAGAGGCCGAACGACGCGATGCCGAGCGGCGCGAAACTGTCCGGACCCAGCTGCTCGAGCCTACCTTTACCGCGCTGATCGAGAGGGAGCTGTTCCCGCGGTCGCTGCCTTTCCTGGTCATGGCGCTGATTCTGGCGATCCTGGCCGTTGCCAATGCTGCCCAATCCTTGCCCGGCGTTGTGGCAGGATTGGCGCTGGTGTTGTCGGTGGCTGGAGTGCTTCCGGCCAGGCGCGTTTGGAAAGCAGTGGCAAGGCGCAGCTTGGCAATCAGGGCAGCCGGTGCAGGTCTGGTGATTATCGCACCGCTGATACTGTTCGGGTTCGGCATCATCCGCTGGACCATTGAAGATGGCCTTGCATGGGACGTATCGGTCGCGGCGCTGCTGGGTGTGAGCCTGGTTGCAGTCGTTTATCTGCGCCGACAACCAGCCATGATGTTTGCGGCGCAATTCGCCACCTGGGCGGCTGCGGGCGTCATTTTCTCTTCTCTAGCCGGCGCCGTTGCCGGGGTGGGTGGGATGATTGTTGCCGTGGTCATGGCGCGTGAGCAGATGATGCAGCAAAGGCGCGAAACCGAATTCAAGCGTGTGCAGGAACGGATCGCCACACGCACGCAGGATATTCTTACCGATTACGAGGAAACCGGACAGGGCTGGTTCTGGGAAATCGATCGCCGTTCGTTGCTCACCTATATTTCGCCTCCTGTGGCGCAGGCCCTGCGCGTCAAACCGCGAAGTTTGATTGGCCAACCTCTGACGCATCTGTTCGATCTGGCTGATACCGGTGAGGAGAGTGAACGCGCCCTTCTGTTCCACCTTTCGGCACGCTCCTCCTTTAGCGAATTATCGGTACGCGCCGCCATTCGGGACGAGGAACGCTGGTGGTCCGTATCCGGTCGGCCGCTGTACGATCCGTTCGGCAATTTCACGGGCTTTCGCGGATCGGGCGTCGATTTGACGGAGCGTAAGCGCAGCCAGGATAACGCCACCAGGCTGGCGCGCTATGATTCGCTTACCGGTCTCGCCAACCGGTACCAGATGAGCCAGGCGCTAGAGAAAATCCTGTCAGCGCCGCAGAGGTCCAATCGCACCTGCGCAGTCTTCTTGCTGGACCTTGACCGGTTCAAGCAGGTGAACGACACGATGGGGCACCCCGCCGGCGATGCCTTGCTGCAGCAGGTTGCCCAGCGGATCGAGCGGGCCGTGGGCAATCTGGGCCAGGTAGGCCGCATTGGCGGGGACGAGTTCCAGGTCATCATCCCGGCGCGCATCGACCGCAATACTCTGGCCGAACTTGGCCGCGATATCATCAATTCGATCTCCCAGCCTTACTCCATCGATGGTCAGCGAGTGATTATTGGAGTGTCTACTGGCATTGCCATCGCGCCCGACGATGGCGATGCCAGCGATGACATCATCCGCAACGCCGATCTTGCGCTGTATGCCGCGAAGGATGGCGGGCGTGGCCGTTATCATTTCTATTCAGAAGACCTGCACGCCAATGCAGAGGCCCGCTCTCAAATGGAGGTGGATTTGCGCGATGCGCTGGCCAATGGCGAGCTGGAGATGTTCTACCAACCCATAATCTCTACCGCCACGGAAACCATCACCGGTTTCGAGGCGCTGATGCGCTGGCACCATCCGGATAAAGGCTGGATCTCGCCACGCCGGTTTATCGAATCTGCCGAGGATACGGGCCTGATCCAGCAGCTGGGCGAATGGGCATTGCGACAGGCGTGCGAGCAATTGGCGAACTGGCCGAAGGAAATTCTTGTCGCCGTTAATGTATCACCCTTGCAGTTTGCCAATCCGCAATTTCCCGGCATCGTGGCCAACGCCATTGCCCAGTCGGGCGTAGATGCTTCGCAACTGGAGCTTGAGATAACCGAAACCGTATTCTTGCAGGATGATGCGGGAACAGATGCCATTTTCAATTCGCTCAAGAACCTGGGTGTCCGGCTGGCGTTGGACGACTTTGGCACCGGCTATTCCTCCCTCGGCTATTTGAAAAAGGCACCGTTCGACAAGATCAAGATCGATCAGAGTTTCGTGCGCGGCATTACGGAAGAATGTGGGCGCAACGGCGCGATCATCGCTTCCATCACCAGCCTCGC